>JANQHU010000114.1 GCA_028282485.1 Bacillota bacterium | reverse complement strand
CTGTGCTGGAAAGGAAGGATTATGTAGTACTAGCATACATAAAAGTTGCAAAGGAAATCTGGCTAAAAAAAGCAGCAGTTGGGCCAGTAAGTGTCAACTGCACTATTTTGACAGTGCTTCCTCATATAAAAGATCTAGTTGCGGAAGGGGCCGACATTTTACCCATTTTATCACCGGCGGTCCGCAATACTGATACTCGTTTTATTAAAGCAGATGATTTATATGAAAAGTTGGTGGAGATCACCGGGAAAGAGCCGATTTCCACCATGGTGAAAGCGGAACCGATTGGGCCACAAAAATTAGTGGATATAATGGTTGTAGCCCCTTGTACGGGAACTACTTTGGCTAAGTTAGCATTAGGGTTATCGGATACGAGTGTCACTTTAGCTTGTAAATCCCAATTGCGCAACTCTCGTCCGGTAGTTTTAGCTATTTCCACTAATGACGGTTTGGGAACAAGTGCCAAAAATTTAGCAGCTCTTTTAAATAAAAAACAGGTTTATTTTGTACCTTTCGGGCAAGATGCACCCAATATTAAACAAAATTCGTTAATTGCGAAAATGGATTTAATTCCGGAAACACTGCTGGCAGCTAGGGAAAATCGGCAGCTGCAACCGGTCTTAATTGATTATCATAATTAAAGTAGTTTCTAGTATATTGATAAAGAAATACTGTGGTAACCGGGGCAGAGTTTTGCCCCGTAGCCTGTTTTTTTAAGGAGGCTTTTATAGACAAATGAAGACTATCGTACAAAAATTTGGTGGTACTTCAGTAGCTACCCCTCAGGGACGGGAGCGGGCTTTGGCGAAGATAAAAGCAGCTTTGGGAGAGGGCTACCAAGTAGTAGTGGTAGTCTCGGCCATGGGGCGGAGCGGAGAACCATACGCTACAGATACCTTGATGGGACTAGCACAGAATATTTTTCCGGAAATCCCCCCGCGGGAGTTAGATTTTTTAATCTCCTGTGGTGAAAATATTGCCACGGTGGTGCTGGTCCAAACTTTAAAAGCCCAGGCAATTGCGGCGACTGCTTTTACCGGAGGACAGGCGGGTATTATTACTGATAGTGAGTTTGGCAATGCGCGCATTTGTGAGATTAATCCCGAAAAACTACAAAAATGCCTGCAAGGGGGAAAAGTAGCCGTAGTGGCTGGGTTTCAGGGAATCACCAACGAAGGTGAGATTACTACCTTGGGCCGAGGTGGGAGTGATACCACCGCAGCGGCTATGGGAGTCTCTTTAAAGGCCGAAGTAGTGGAGATTTATACGGATGTAGATGGGGTAATGGCGGCTGATCCCCGGGTAGTGCCTGAAGCCCGCTCTTTAGAAATTATTAATTATAACGAGATTTGTGAAATGGCCCATCTAGGGGCCAAAGTAATTCATCCCCGGGCCATTGAAATTGCCCGGGAAGGCCGGGTACCGCTGCGAATCAGGTCAACTTTTTCCAATGATCTTGGGACGTTAATTAGTGATCAAAAAGCAATCCGCCAGATTGAAGCAGTTAAAGAACGCTACGTAACTGGTTTAGCCCATATCCCGGAAATGGCCTTGGTGAAATTGATTTCCGAGGAAGATGTTAATCAAAACCAGGTAGTTTTAAAGGTATTTGAAAAAATGGCCGAGGCTGGCATCAGTGTGGATATGATTCAAGTGGCTCCTTTTCAAATAGGCTTTATTATTAAAGAAGGATTAGCCGAGAAAGCCTTAGGAATTTTAAGAGAGTTTTCGTTAACAGTAAAGATTGAAACTGGTTATGCCAAAGTAGCCATTGTGGGTTCGCGAATGCGAGGTGTACCAGGAGTGATGGCCAAGATGGTAGGTGGGTTGCAAAAGGCCCAGCTTTCAATTTACCATTCGACGGATTCTCACATTAGTATTGCTTGTTTAGTCAAGCAGGAAGATATGTGCCAGGCGTTACAGGTTTTACACGAAGAATTTGGGTTGTCTGAGAGTATGCAGTAAAATTTAGAAAATTACGAAGGAGGATTTTAAATGCTGAATTTTGGAGAAGTATTGACGGCGATGGTCACACCTTTTGACGCCAATTTACAGGTCGATTACGAGGCTGCCGGGAACTTAGCAAATTATTTGTTAGATAATGGTTCCGATGGAATTGTGGTTTGTGGAACCACTGGGGAATCCCCGACTTTGACGGAGCAGGAAAAATTAAAGCTCTTTCGGGTAGTAGTGGAAGCGGTGGGCCAGAGAGGAAAGGTAATCGCCGGAACTGGTAGTTATAATACCGCCGAAACAATCCATTTGACGAAAGAAGCCGAAAAAATCGGGGTGGATGGGGTGATGTTAGTAGCTCCTTATTACAATAAGCCATCCCAGGACGGGCTCTACGCCCATTTTGCAGCGGTTGCTGCGGCTACCTCTTTGCCAGTCATTATCTATAATATTCCGGGGCGAACCAGTATTAATGTTTCCGTAGCCACATTGGTGAAATTAGCAGAAATTAAGAATATTGTTGCCGTAAAGGAAGCTACTGGCAATCTCTTTCAAATTAGTCAAATTCGGCAATCAACCCCAGCGGACTTTTTAATCTATAGTGGCGATGATGCCTTGACTCTACCTATTTTGAGTATTGGTGGAGCGGGAGTAATAAGTGTCTCTTCTCACGTGGTCGGCAAGCAGATGAAAGAAATGATTACGGCTTACCAAAAAGGGGAAGTTGCCAAGGCCGCCCAGTTAAATGCTACCTTAGGCCCCCTCTTTCGCACTCTTTTTATTACGGCCAATCCCACCATGGTCAAAGCAGCCTGTAATCGGTTAGGAGTTAAAGTAGGTGGCTTGCGTTTGCCGCTATTGGAGGCCAAACCGGAGGAAGTAGCGATTTTGGAAAAGGTTTTACAGCAGCTAGAATTGGTGTGAGTAGTGGTGGAGTGCTGCTAAAACCCCCGGGGCATTTTGGGCCGCGGGGGTTTAATAATATTTATTTGTTTGACAAGGAACTTAAATTAGCAAGGTCTGTTATGCTTGAATTTACTATTTTAACAAAACATTGATCAAGGGGTTCTTCAAAACGAGAATCACCTAATTTTAAAGTAGAAAATTCAGGTTTTTCTTCTAGAATCCTTGGTAATAATATTTCTTCAAGAAAAACTATATATGAAATATCACCGGAAAATTTAATTTCATTTGATTTTAAATCAAGTTGTATTTTTACATTGTCTTTGGTATTTTTATAGTTGGCTAGTTCCTTAGTCGCTTCTGTTATAAAGCTGTTTCCAATAGTTTCAAATGTTTGTTTGTTTGTTTGTTCGCGAAATTTAGTTTGTTGTTTAGCCCATTCCTTTTGTTTTTTCTTATTCATACCCCAGTTATTTGCCATTAAATTCAACTCCTTCATTAATTTAAGGAATAATATACCATTAAATTTATTATATAACACTAAATTTATCCAGTCAACATTTAGTTTAAGAAATTAACAGAATTTTAACTTTGGGTTTGGGTTTGATTTTATGATTGTCATTTGGTGGAATATTTTATATAATTATATTGTAAGCATAACTTTATGAATGACCAGAAAAACTAAGGAATCGACCCGAAATGATAAACATTAACCGTCCTCATGATTTGTTATTTAAAGAAACCTTGAGCCATAAAGAGAATGCGATTAATTTTATGGAAAATTATCTGCCGGAAGAGCTGTTGGAATTAATTGAATTAGAAAGT
>JANQHU010000051.1 GCA_028282485.1 Bacillota bacterium | reverse complement strand
TAAATGTCCGGTTGGTTCCCCAAGGGGAAAGGGTCGGGATGCAGTTGGTAGAAGATGATTCCTATCAGGTGATTTTACAAAATTTCTCGGCGAAGCCGAAAGAGGAAGCGGTCCAGGAGGCTTTAGCCTGGGTGGAGGCGGCCTTTTTAAAACCCTTTGACTTAACCCAGGGTTTGGCAGAATTTGTCCTGGTGAAAGTAACCCCACAGCAATATCTTTATTTCAATAAAATTCATCACTTGTTAACGGATGGCTGGGGCTTTTCCTTAGTCTTTCGCCAGGTGGTGGCTATTTATAACCGCTTACTTAACGGGGCTACCGCCGTAGCAGAGCCGACTTATTCCTATTTTGATTATCTGGAGGAGGAAGCTACTTACTTAAAATCAGAGGCCCATGCACAGGATCTCCGGTATTGGCGCGAAAAGTACCCCAGTATCCCAGAGCCCCTTTTTAATTATAAGAAACAAAGCAGTAAAACGGGGGCGCAAGGGGTTAGCAAAGGAGGACGGAGCACGCTAGTCTTGGAAAGAACTTTATACAATCAGATCAAAGATTTTTCCGCGGTCCAGGGAGCCACCGTCTTTCATTTTTTATTAGGAGTTTTAGCCCTTTATTTTAGTAAAGCTTGTGCTAAAGAAGAACTAGTAATTGGAGTGCCCACTTTAAATCGGGTCAAAGCCAAACATAAAAAGTTAGTGGGTCATTTTGCTAACTTAATCCCTTTAAAGATTTCTATTGACCGGCAGCTAACTTTTGGAGAATTATTAAGTAATATTAAGAATGAATTAAGAGAATCTTACCGCCATCAAAAATTAGCTTTCGGCGAGATTTACCGGGCGGTAGCCGGTGCGGAGCTGGGCCAGGAAAATCTCTTTGAGCTGACCCTTTCTTACGAGAACCATGATTATCGGGGTGATTTTGCGGTAACGAAGACCCAAGTAATCCCCTTAACCCATCAGCACGAACGGAATGGCCTCAGTCTTTTTGTGAGAGAATTTGATCCGGACCAAGCGGTGCGACTGGATTTTGATTACCAACAGGAAGTCTTTCGGCATTTTTTACCCATCGCCCGAGTTATGGAAGAGTTTGAATCCTTATTAACCAGATTAATGGAGCAACCAGAGCTCCCGATTGGGGAAATGTCCATTGTTTCCCATGGGGAACGGCATCAGATCTTAGCCGAGTTTAACGATACGGCAGTGGATTATCCCAGCCAAAAGATGATAGTGGAGCTTTTTGAAGAACAAGTAGCCCGGACTCCCGAGAAGATTGCTCTAGTTTGGGAAGATCACGAGCTTAGTTATCAGGAGTTAAACGGGAAAGCCAACTCTTTGGCGCGAGTGCTTAAAGAGCGGAGGGCCGGGCCGGAAAGTATTGTGGCGATCATGGCCGAGCGGTCGCCGGAGATGATTCTGGGCATGTTAGCAGTTTTAAAAGCCGGGGGAGCCTACATGGCGGTGGATGTTGAGTATCCCCGGGAAAGAATTGCCTATATGATCGAAAATAGTGGGACCCAGATTCTTTTAACACAGAAAGATGGTCTGGCTCATGATTATCGTTTTGCCGGAGTGCGCTTGGAGTTAGATGATCCGGAGCTTTACACCAGAGCTACGTCAAACCTGGAGCAGCGAAATCAACCGAGAGATTTGGCTTATGTGATTTATACTTCCGGTTCTACGGGGACCCCGAAAGGAGTGATGGTGGAACATGGGAATGTAGTCGCCTATGTGACGGCCTTTTGGCAAGAATTTAAGGTTTGTCCGGCGGATGTGATGCTCCAGCAATCCTCATGTTCTTTTGATATTTTTGTAGAAGAAGTCTATCCCACTCTATTAGCCGGAGCTAAATTAGTTTTAGTAAGTAAAAATGAAGTGATTGATCTCTCTAAATTAGTAGAAATTATGGTGGAAAACCGGGTTACCCTCTTTAGTGCTTCCCCCTTACTACTAAATGAATTAAACAAACTAGCACCAGTGCCCAGCATTCGGGCTTATATTAGTGGCGGGGATGTTTTAAAAAGAGAATATATCAATAATCTAAGCAAACAAGCGGATGTTTATAATACCTATGGTCCCACAGAGACTACAGTTTGTGTTACTTATCATCGCTGCACGGAAGGGGAGGGGGCTAATATTCCCATTGGCAAACCCATTGCTAATTATCAGGTGTATATTCTCGATCATAACTTACAGCTATTACCTTGTGGAATTCCCGGAAAATTATGTATTGCCGGCCAGGGGGTTGCCCGAGGTTATTTAAATATGCCTCAGGTAACCGCCCAAAAGTTTGTCAAAAATCCTTTTCAACCTGGCTCCAGAATGTATTTGAGCGGGGATCTGGCCCGGTGGCTTCCCGATGGTAGCATTGAATTTTTAGGTCGCATCGACCATCAGGTGAAGATTCGGGGTTATCGGGTAGAAATGGCCGAGATTGAGGGACGGCTATTAAAGTATCCCGGGGTGCGGGAAGCGGTAGTAATCGCCTGTGAAGATGATGAGCATCATGACAAATTGTTAGCAGCTTATTTTGTAGGGTCCACCGCCCTTGATTTAGGGGAAATTAGACGTTATTTGAGCCAGAAATTACCGGATTATATGGTCCCTGCTCATTTCAGCCAGCTGGAGCAGCTGCCGGTAACTATAAACGGCAAAATTGATCGGCGGCGGTTGCCTAAGCCCACGGAGAATCAAGTGGTGGCTAAAGAGCAGCAAGGTCCACAAAATCCAATTGAAGAATTATTAGTTAGTATCTGGCAAGAAGTATTACGAATTGACCGGATCGGAATTAATGATAACTTTTTTGAATTAGGCGGAGACTCCATTAAAGCGATTCAAATCTTAGCCCGCCTAAATAGTCAGGGCTTAAAATTAGAAATGCGGGAGATGTTTAAATACCCAGAGATTGGGCAGTTAAGTAGTCTGGTACGCAATACGGCCAAGAGTGCCCGGCAGGAAGTGGTGACGGGAGCGGTTTGGTTAACTCCCATTCAAAAATGGTTTTTTGATCAAGAGACCCCGCGGCCTGGGCATTTTAATCAAGGGGTAATCCTCTTGCGTCGGGAAGGCTTTGCACCGGAAGCCTTGCAAAAAGTCTTGCAGCAGCTTACCAATTATCATGATGCCTTGCGAATGGTTTTTACCAAAGAAGCTACTGGTTGGGAGCAATTTAATCGCGGGATTGAGGCCGAGTCTTTCTCTTTGGAAATAATTGATTACCGATTAGAGACTAATTATTATCAAAAGATCCAAAACGAAGCAGAAGTCTTACAAAAAAGTATTGATTTAAGTCAGGGCCCTCTTTTAAAAAGCAGGCTATTTCAAACCCGGCAAGGGGATTATCTCTTGTTAGTAAGCCATCACTTGGTAATTGATGGGGTCTCCTGGCGAATTTTATTAGAAGATTTGGCTACGGGTTATCTCCAGGCAGTAAAGGGCGGGGAGCTAATCCTAGGGGAAAAAACCGATTCTTTTCGGGAATGGAGTAAACAGCTGGTGGAGTATGCCCAGAGCAAAAAGCTCCTCAAGGAAAGAAAGTATTGGCGCCAGGTGGAAGCAACTCCCGTGACCCCGTTACCGAAAGACCGGGCCATCGGGGCGCGCTGTGCAGGAGCCAGCCGTGAAGTAAAGATTAGTCTCCAGGGAGAGCCTTTGCAACAATTGTTGCGCCAAGCTCAGCGGGCCTATAATACGGAAATTACCGATATTTTGTTAACCGCTTTGGGGCTGGCTGTCAAAAACTGGACGCGCCAGGACCGGGTCTGCATTAATTTGGAAGGCCACGGCCGGGAAGAGGTAATTAAAGATCTAGAGGTATCGCGCACCGTCGGCTGGTTTACCACCCAATATCCGGTAGTCTTAGAAATGAATAGCCCCACTTTAAGCCTGCAACTAAAAAGAATTAAAGAACATTTGCGTCAGATTCCTCAAAAAGGGATTGGTTATGGGATCTTAAAGTATCTGACCCTTCCCCAAAAGAAAGAAAAAATTAAGTTTAACTTACAACCGGAAATTAGTTTTAACTACTTAGGCCAATTTGATGCTAGCCTCCATACCGAAGCCTTTTCCCTAGCCAGGCTTTCCGTGGGTACCACCATTGCGCCGGAAATGGTTAATCCTTACGCCCTGGATATCAATGCCTTGCTGCTGAGGGAAAAACTAGAATTTTCCTTTAAATATCATCAAGAAGAATACCATCAGGAGACCATTCAAGCCCTAGCGGCGGCTTTTCGGGAAAAATTATTAGCCCTCATCCGCCATTGTGTGGATGTGAAAGAACGCCAGTTTACTCCCAGTGATTTTTCCTTAAAAAATATTGCTATTGAAGAGTTAGATAATATTCTTTCAGAATTTAAAAAGATTAGTGGGGGGGATTTAACTAAAAATAACATTCAAAATATCTATAGTTTATCCCCGATGCAAGAAGGAATGTTATTTCATTCTTTAAAAGATGTTGACTCGGAGGCCTATTTTGAACAGACTACGTTACGGATTAAAGGTAATCTGGATCTGGCCAGTATTCGAAAAAGTTTTCAAATTTTAATTAATCGTTATGATATCTTGCGAACTATTTTTCTACACCGGAAACTGCCACGTCCGGTACAGATCGTCTTTAAAGACCGTCAAACTCAGGTTGATTATTTTGATCTGAGCAAGTTAACCGCTCCTCACCAGCAGCAAGAATGGTTAGAGCAATACCTCTTACGGGATCGGCAACGCGGCTTTAATCTGGCCCAAGGAATCCCGATTCGGCTCGCGGTAATCAAGACGGGGCAGGATGAGTACACTCAGATTTGGAGTTTTCACCATATGGTAATGGATGGTTGGTGTATCGGAATTGTGGCCCGGGAGTTTTTTCAGATTTATGAAGCTTTAAAAGAGGGAACTACTTTAAATTTACCAGTGACAGCGCCTTATAGCGAGTATATTGAGTGGTTGGAGAAGCAGGATCAAGAAGAAGCGGCTGCTTTTTGGCGGGGCTACCTACAGGGTTACGAGCAAAAAGCCACCTTATTCCGCCAACAACAGGTAACTCCGGCTGACTCCTACCAAGGGGCCGAATTCTTCCTGAAAATTACTAAGGAAGAAAGAGAGGGCTTGGAAAGGGTCAGCCAGGGGAATCGGGTTACCTTAAACACCTTAATTCAGGCTTTTTGGGGAATTATTCTCCAACGTTACAATCGTTTGGATGACTTGGTTTTTGGGGCAGTGGTCTCGGGGCGAGTTCATGAGATTCCCGGAATTGAAAGTATGGTCGGTTTATTTATTAATACGGTTCCGGTACGGATGCAGTTTACTCCGAAAAAGACTTTGTCGGAGCTCTTAAAAGAAATTCAGAGTGCCGCCGTGAAAGCGGAACGTTATAACTATTATCCCTTAGCCCAGATTCAAGCGGAGACAGAATTAAAGGGCAGCTTGATTGATCATCTGATGATTTTTGAGAATTACCCCATGGAGGAGAGCCTCTTTACGGCCCAGAGGGAAACTGAAGGATACGAGGTGAGGGGGGTAGAGATCTTCGAACGAACTAATTATGATTTGAATCTGACCATTTTTCCCGGAGCCGAGATTACTATTAAATTTAGTTTTAACGCAGCAGTCTATCCCCAGGAGTTTATTGCCAAATTAGCCGGCAATTTTGCCACCATTGTGAACCAGATAAGCGGTAGTAACCCCGAAAAACTCCTCCTAAAAAAGATTAACATTCTCACTCCCGCCGAAAAGGAGGAATTACTCTATGGTTTTAATAATAATCAAGTCAGCTATCCCGTGGAACAGACCCTGGCCGGGCTTTTTGACCGTCAAGTAGCGAAGCAGCCCACTGCCCTTGCTTTAGTATGTGGGGATGAAGCGTATACCTATGGTCAGCTACACCAAAAAGTAGAGGCCTTAGCCGGAATCTTACGTCAGAAAGGAGTTGGCCCGGGGGAAATTGTGGGTTTGTTGGTGGAACGAACTCCGGAATTGTTACTTAGTATTTTAGCCATTTTAAAAGCTGGTGGGGCCTACTTACCCCTCGATCCTGAGTACCCCTTAGACCGAATTAATTATATTTTAGCAGATAGCCAGGCCCGCCTACTTCTAATTAAGGAGGAGCAGCCCCGGGTCGGCATTAATTTTACCGGGGAGATTCTTAGCGTTACCCGTCTCAGTGAAGAGCCAAATTTGGAGACCTTAAAAAATAATGACTGGGCCGCCAAAAGCAACCGGGATCTGGCTTATGTGATTTATACTTCTGGTTCCACGGGTAAACCGAAAGGGGTTTTGATTGAAGAAGCTGCGGTAGTCAACTTTATCTACGCCATGACCCAGGCCCTGGATTTTAGGGCGGGGCAAAAGATTCTGGCCCTGACTACGGTTTCTTTTGATATCTTTGTTTTGGAAACTCTGCTGCCTTTAACCCAGGGGATGGGGATTATTTTGGCTAAGGAGGTCCAGCAGCAAGAACCAAAAGCCATTGCTCAGTTAATTTCCCAAAATGAAATAGAGATTTTACAGGCTACGCCCTCCCGCATCCAATTATTGCTTAGTAACGAAGCGGCGGCTACTGCTTTAGCGGGTTTAAGTCAAATTTTAATCGGCGGGGAAGCCTTCCCGGAAAATTTACTGGCAAAACTCCAGCAGCTAACCCAGGCTAAACTTTACAATGTTTACGGACCGACCGAGGCTACGGTGTGGACTACGGTGCAGGAATTGCCCCCTGGTGCCGATTTAACCATCGGCAAACCCATCGCCAATACCCAGATTTATATTTTGGATCAAGAAGAACATTTAGCCCCGGTGGGAGCTCCGGGAGAATTATGTATTGGAGGAGCCGGTCTGGCCCGCGGGTATCTGAACCGCCCGGAGTTGACTAAGGAGAAGTTTATCCCTCACCCCTTTTTGCTGGAGCAACGGCTGTACCGTACGGGGGATTTGGCCCGGTGGTTGCCTAGTGGGGAAATTGAGTTTTTAGGGCGTTTAGATTATCAAGTCAAGATCCGGGGTTATCGGGTGGAATTGGCGGAGATCGAAGCTCGTTTAGCTAGTCATCCTCAAGTTCGGGAAGTCGCCGTCATTGCTCGGGAAGATGTGCAGAAGCAGAAATATTTAGCCGCTTATGTTACCGGCAAGGGTTATTTGAAAAGTCAAACCTTACAGCAATTTTTGCAACAAGAGCTTCCGGCGTACATGATTCCTAGTTATTTTAGGATTTTAACCAGCATGCCCTTGACCCCCAACGGCAAGATAGATCGGAAAGCCTTGCCGGAGCCAGATTTAACCATTCGGGAAGAGAGCACTGCCGTTGAACCCTTAGCTAATGCTACCGAAGAACGGTTGGCAGTGCTTTGGGAAGAGATTTTAGGAGTAACTAACCTCTCCGCCCTGGATAATTTCTTCAGTATGGGAGGGCATTCTTTAAAAGCCACCATCTTAACCGCCCGGATTCACAAAGAGTTTCGGGTGGAAGTCTCCCTTGCCCAGCTTTTTAAAGAACCCACTATTCGTCAATTAGCGAATTATATTTTCGAGGCGAAAAAGAGTCTCTATACCGGAATTAGCAAAGTCGCTACAGAACAGGAGAATTATCCCCTTTCGTCAGCCCAAAAACGTCTTTATGTACTCCAACATTTAGAAGACGCCCTTGATGTTTATCAAATGCCAGCCGTGGTGGTTTTGCAAGGGGAATTAGCGGTTCAGCGCTTAAAAGAGGCTTGGCAGCAGATTATGACCCGGCACGAGAGCTTGCGAACCTCTTTTGCTATAGTGGGGGGTGAACCACGGCAACTGATTCATTCGACAATTGATTTCCAAATTCCCCTGATCGATGGTGGGGAAGAATTAAATGAGGATGTGGCTTTAGAGAAGTTTGTGCAATCCTTAACAGAGTTTCAGGATCCTTTTGACTTAACTAAAGCTCCTTTAATGCGGCTGTGGCTGGTGCGCATCAATCCCCGGCGCCATTTACTCTTATTTAATATGCATCATAGTATTGCCGATGGCACTTCCCTAGAGATCTTATTACAAGAGTTTATTGCTTTTTATAACCAAAAGACCTTGCCGGAGTTAAAGCTCCAATACAAAGATTACGCGGTTTGGCAACAAGAGGCCACTGGCCAGCAATTGGTTCAAAATCAAGCCAATTATTGGTTAGAGAGCTTTCGAGGGGAAGTTCCAGTCCTAAAGCTACCTTATGATTTCCCGCGCCCGGCCCGCCAGAGTTTTCGTGGGGATTCTGTGGAGGTGGAGTTATCTTCGGAACTAGTCGTCGGCTTGCAGCAGGTAGCGGCAGCGAGCCAGTCTACGTTGTATATGGTTCTTTTAGCCGCTTACCAGACCTTACTTTATAAGTACGCCGGGTCTGCGG
>JANQHU010000028.1 GCA_028282485.1 Bacillota bacterium | reverse complement strand
ATCTAAAAAATTTTGCAAAATAATTACCGCGGCTAATTTATCAATATGCTTTTTGCGCTTCCTTCGCGATACATCCGCTTCAATTAATACTTTCTCTACCGTCGATGTCGAAAGGCGTTCGTCAAAAAAAATAACAGGCAGATTAGTGGCCCGGCCTAGAGCTTCGCCAAAAAGTCTACTTTTTTCTGCCGTGGGGCCTTCGGTATTATTCATATTCTTAGGTAGTCCAATTACGATTTTGCCCACCTCATTTTCTAGGGCAATCTTTTGCAAATTAGCCACGTCTTTTTCAAAAAAACCACTACTTTGATATACCGAATGCCCTTGGGCCGTTAGACCCAATAAATCACTTAAAGCAATCCCAATTCTTTTTTCACCAATATCTAATCCCATCCAACGTTTCTCTAATAGATCTCTCAAATCAGCTACTCCCTTGCATCTGTTTTTAAAGCAAACTGGTTATTAGCTTTATCTCAACTATCTTTCTTCTTTTTAGTTATCTTTTTATTAATGGTATAAACTTGAATCTGAAAATCATGTTCCGGTAATTTCGACCACTCTCCTTGAGCTTTAATCCGAAAACTATCAATTTCATCATGTTTACTTAAAATTTCCCTTACTTTGGTTAAGGATTTTCCTTTAATCATCTTTTTTACTTTCTGGAGATTAACTACTCCCCGAATTCGTCCTTTGCCTATCAGAATAATTGAATTGGCCTTTTCACCGGAGACAACTTCTGCTTTTACTAATTCCATGTCTTGATTTATTAACTGAAAATTTTCGGGAATATTCGCCACTTGTTGTTTAATTAATAATTCTTTCGCTTTTTCAATGGCAACAATTAAACCCTGAATTCGATAATCCAACGTAGTCTCAAAACTACTAGTCTCACTGTTTACAGGATGACTGTGCTTTACTTTCTGTACCGTTGTTTCGATCAAATCCGTGAAAAAAATATAGGACTTTTTATTTAGCTGAGCCAGCTCTTGTCTGGCAGTTGCTTGAATCTGGCTCATAATTTCCGTCTTTGCTTTTTGGTAATCTGCTTCGGTAACTACTTTGATTTGAATATCTTTCCCATTGCCAGTAGGTGCCAAATTTACTACTTTTAAAACCCGATTTAATGGAGCAGCAATTTTAGTAATTGTTTTGGCGGGAAGATTTCCTAACCTTCCTTTTTTGACAGCAATAATCTCTACATCAGCATTACCGTATTTTTCTCCAAATAACGAAATCTTTTTCCGCGGAACTACCACATCTACTCGAGTACGAAATTGAACATTATTACCTTCCAACAAAGTTCCTTTTTTGACGATCACCTGATGGATTGATGTATTGATTAAGACAACACTTCCCGTCGCTGCCTTAATCCCTTTGGTTTTGACTCCGGTAGTATTAAGAGTTAAAACCTTCCGAGAATTTTTAATAATTCTTTCTGCCGGCAATCTACCTTTTGCAATATCTTGATCCGTAAAATTCGGATCAATCTGGGTATGAACCTTTAGTTTTAAAAACTTTTCTTTAGGGGTCACAATTACCGTGGCTTTCGGTTGTAAATAAGACCAGAGAAAAGCACTCGCAGTGATAATCAGTGTAAAAGCGGCAATATATATGGCAGTCATAAAATTGCCCGGGTACTTTAAACTATGATGAGGATCTAAAGTTTTGACGGTACTTTCACTAGTATTATGATGATGAAGATTAACTCCTTCGGTTGCTTC
Source organism: Bacillota bacterium (assembly GCA_028282485.1). Taxonomy (GTDB): domain Bacteria; phylum Bacillota; class UBA4882; order UBA8346; family UBA8346; genus JANQHU01. Next base: position 2,242 of record JANQHU010000028.1, on the reverse strand, counting down.
TGACCCAGGATTAGTTGCGATTAGTTGGGAAGAATTATAATTATTATTGGGATCGCTTTTTTCGTAATATTCATTGTGATTAACTTCCGGATCATGCAAGTTATTTACCTGATCTATTTGCTCAGCCGGGATGCTTGCCGGGGCTAAAAAAGCAATTCCTAGACTTCCAGCTAAAACTGTTAGATTTTCATCATTAGTTACTAAGTTTACGGTTTTATTTTGTTCATCCGCATATATCTTTAACATCCTTAAGTTAATATGATTATTAAGGATAAAACATTCTTCCGGAACTTCTAAAAACAAGTTATTATTTTTAGCATAAATTACTTTTTTGACGATCTGCCCGATTCTCATCTCCGGAGTAATTTTAATTATTTCTTCCTCAATCATTACTCACACTCACTCCTCTTTTGGAAATCAATTCATTGATAAAAATTAATAAAAGTAAGACTATCCCAAATAAAAATACTGTTGCTACCGTTACAATTCCCGAATCATTAACCAGCAAAGCAATCAAGGCCGTTAAGGTCATCCCTAAAAAACCTTTCATTAAGAACGAGTATTTCTTAGTGAATTCTACCACAAAAAGAGGTGATTTTCGATATATAATCGGTACAATTACTAAAATTCCTAATAAGAATTTTGTTAAAGGAGTATAACCAATTAAACGACTATTTAAACTCCATTTCCGATAAATAATCTCGGTTAACCCATTTAAATCTCCCGATTTAATTAAGTAAAAAAACCTCCCAAAATGACTCATTTCCGGACCAGAGAAAAAATAATCCCAAATCCCCACCGCCATGATTAATAATAACGTGGCCACCAATAATTTAATAATTTCTTTCCACCCAATTTTTTGGCCCAGTAAAAAATAATTGGTCAAGCCTAGACCCAAGACAGCCGAAATTCCGCCCCCCATATTTGCTCCCAAACTAGGGTGCACTAACAAGACAGCTAAACCAAAATTCCCGCCCCAGAGTAAAAACTTGATTTTAGGTATTCTTTCTTTTAAGATGGGCCAATTTAAAGCCAGTACCCCAATATAAGCCCCTAATAAAAAGCCCAAGTATTCATTGCCAATGCCATAAAATCGGGCTCCCGCCATAACTGAATAACTCAAAAAGGAATTCATCCCAAACAAACCATTAGTGAACCCATCAACTGCAATTAAAATTACGGTTAAAAGACCAATTACCGAATAGGTTTTCATTAAATCTTTCTTACCTAAGGAAACAGCTGTTAAAAAGATACTACCGCTAATAATGAGAGTGGTACTGATAATTACCAACCAGTTATTAGCCGGTTTGAGCCAAGACTCTATTAAAAAGGTGGCCGGTATTGAAGCAAAAAAAAGTAATAAATAAGCCAATCCCTGATAAAATGGTTTCCATTTAAAACGCAAAATTAAACTAATAATAGTAATGATAAATAAAAAAATAAAAAGATAACCCAAATAAGTCAGTAAGGGCCATCGTAATTGATAATTGCTAATTAAATACCTACTCTCCCCTTGCAAAGAATCCCACTCGCCATCAATTCTCCAGATTTTTCTGCCATTATTTTCCAAGCTAGGAGTTACTCCCAAAAAAGCCGTCAGGGTAGCCTGCACATCATATAAAGTAACGATTCCTGCTTTCCGCGTACTAGAAGAATAAAGAATTCCTTTGGCAAAATCAGCATGATAAAAAGCTATGGGGGTTGCTCTTTCTTTATCTTTAACCAGTTTTTCCGGAGGCGCGGCACAAAACCAAACTAGTAACGTAGTTTCTTTGTCAATTTCTTGTAAAAATTTTTGCAGAAACTGATCATAATTCCTAATTACTAAATTACGATAATAGGCGTAGCGCCCCTCGCTTAAATAGCGGCTAAATCGCTCCAGACGTTCCAGATCCCCCAAGGTAATCACCACTGCTTGGGCTTTAAATTTAATTTCTCGCCATAATTTTAAAATACTTTGACAATCACTTCGGTAACCAAAAGGAAAGTGGGGATCTTCCTGTAAAGTTACTTTTCCGAGAGCACTATAATCAATTCTCCCAGCGCCATCAATTAACATAGCCGCACCGTTTCGTTTGACCAGGTCGCTATCCGCATTCCCAATGACTGCTGTTTTGAGAGAATTTTGATGTAAAATTTCCCCTAAAGAACCAATAGCCGGAGCATTAGCTTTGTTAAGGCGCCAGATCCGGGATAAACCTAGGTGGACGGCCCCTTCCGGTAAGGGTTGGTACCCGGACAA
>JANQHU010000023.1 GCA_028282485.1 Bacillota bacterium | reverse complement strand
TTTCTCCGACTTCTTTATAAAGGCGAAAATCTCGGCCAATCCTTCGGCCATCGGTTAAGGCAAACCCCCAAAAATCGATACTTTTTCCTCTTTTCGCCCGTAAACCCATCCCAATAGTTAAATAATGTCCAATTTGGGGTTTAGTAAACTCCATGTACAGATAACCCGTACTCTCCTCTTTCCCCTTCTCATCTTCCCCTAACAAATAGTTCTCCAATTTTCGGGCTCGGGAACCAAAAGGATCCAAGCGCTCCGGGCTTTTATTGCCATCTAATAATAACGGGATAAAACTCTGCATGGTCACCGATTTTCCGGAGCCATTGGTTCCTCTTAGCAGTAGTCGACCATCACAAAAACTAAACTCTTCCTCATCATAATACCAAAAATTAATTAACCCAATACGGTTAATTAACCATCGTTCTTTAGTTAATTTTGTTTCCCCACTCAAACTCACCCATCTCCTCTTTTTCCTGCAAATTTATTGCTAAAATTATTATTTGGACCCGCCACCCACAAAATCGGATGGGTAATCTCCTACAAGCTTCGCCGCCGCAGGCATAATCGCGATCTCGTGTTCTAATTGATCCGTGGTAATTAAATTAAATCGTTTCATATAGGCGATTACTTCCACATAAAGTTTACTACTGGATATTTCCCGATACTCTTTACTCCAACCAGCCGCTTTTTGAGCGCGGCAAGTCTCAATAATCTTTTCGAAGCTGGTTCGGGACAGCAGAATTCGGTCATCGGCATTGCGCGTTAATTCCCCGCTCCTTTCCTTTTGGCGAATCAAAGCATTAACTTGCAAAACAATGTCCGCAATCGCTTTTTTTCCGGGAAAGACTTCTTTATAATGTTTCTCAGGATTTAATAAGACGAAAGCAGTATTTTTGTGGACCTGTAATTCACTATCCAACACCTCGGCAAGATCTTTTTGCAACATATTCCGATAGTTTTTAATATACAAAAAATCTGGATCCTCGGCTCCTTCTGCATAAACCACGGGCGAAAATATCAAACGACGATAGACCCGGTTCCGCCGGACTCGCCCCCGGTCTTGGTCCAAATCCAACCATTCCCCTTGTTCAATATCTGCTGCCGAATGATAATTGGTAATATCACTGGTAAAATTACGGACAAAATAACGGGATAACCCGGTGCTTTGGTACAAAACTTCCGTTTCAACCGCCTCGCTAAACCGGGCGGCATCCCCGTCATCAAGCTTTATTAACCCCAATTCTGCGGCAAATTTTAACACTTTCACCAGGGAACGCCGCTGTCGAAACAGGGTCCAGTCAACTTTCTCAGCCCCCGGAAAAACCGCCTGAATAAACTCAGTAATCTCGGATAAGACAAACTGTTGTCCTGCACTCTTCTCTTCTAAAAAAACTAATAATAAGCATAAAAAAGCATAATCCAGCTTTTCGTCAAAATCCTTAATTCCCATCCACCCTTCAGCTTTTCCCGGGATTTTCTCCAATTTAATTAAATAGGGGTTAATTTGCAAATGATAGCCTAATTTTTCTGCCACAAAATGCTTTACTTGTTTACTGGCATCTTTCAACCGAAAATAAGCTTCCCGATTCTGCTCCTTGACAATCCAAAAATTTTCTAAAAGTAATTCTAATTCCCGCATTGCTTGCTCTGTCAACTCCTTATTTCCGAAAAATTTTACCTATTTATTCAAAAATCAATTGATAGGCTGGTAATTTCATTTGGCCATCTTCACAATCAAGGTTACAATACTTTTTTGGTTCCGGCCAATATAAAGTGAAACCTCGGCCCTCTTCCGTCTGTGCTTTTTGATCCGGGGTACTACCCGCTCTACTAATCCATTTTAACAAAGTACGCCGGACACAAATTGAAAGCCGCGGCAGTCGGGCCACTTCTAAGACTTGATTCTCAATGTAACTTTCAATAATATTTTTTTCCATGGCAAGACTCTCTAAATATTGAGCTAGAGCCTGTTGTTTCTGGGCTTTTTTATCAACAATAGCTGTCCGGGGGGTCTTCTCCCGGTAAGTTCGGAGCCGGGGTTTAATTACAATTTGCTCGGGTTTCTCTTCATAAATACTGCTGTTAAAACTCTCGGTTTCCCGACTCAGCTTCCCTTGTAAATGACAAGTATTAAAAATCCCAAAAACTAGGGCTGATAATCGATGAGCCTCTTCCATATTCGGACATTCTAAAAACAAACCACAGATTTTTTTATAATCTTCCTTCCGATTAGCAGCGCTATAATAATTCTCGGCAATCTCCGCAGCATAACGGGTTACCTGTTGGACAATATTGTTAGTTATCTTCATCACTCGTGCGGATTCGCTCTCTGAAGAAGCTTGGCCTAAAAACCAGTTTTGCAAGCTCTGCCATCGCCCGGCAATATTTTCATACAATTCTCTTTCGGTTACTTCATTACCCAACCGGGGAATTGATAATTCATATTCTAAAACCCGTTCTATAACTTTTTTCTGAACAGCAGCAGTTAACTTTAGCAAAATCTCTTCAATTACTGTGGCGTTTTTTTGTAATTCTATCACAAACTCCTTTAAATAACTGATTAAAGCATCCTTATAAACAATAAATTCTTTGGTTTTCATTCGTTCTTCGGCTTTTAAGCTATAAAAACTCCGAATATAGTCCTGATAATTCTGATTCAAACGTTTAAAATCAGCATTCAAGTCCGCCCACCAGGCCCCAACTTCTTTTAAATCTACGGTTAAGAGGCTATTTGCTTTTAGTACAGCATGTTTTAGCCGTTCAAATAAAGTTGGTTCTAAGGAAGCCCCTTCCACCAACAAATTTTCCAGTTTAATGGTCAACCGTTCAATTTCCACTGAAAACTCCGATAATTGGTAACGAAACTGCTTGTTTTTAAACTCCTCCACTGTAGCGGCTCGAGAAGTATCCTGTAGGGGTAAAAGATTACCCCATTCCACTAACATCTGAAAATCTTGTTCACATTCTGCTAAACTATAATTTACAAAAAGTGGATTCTGACGCAAGGCATTAGAGACTTGTTCCTGATACATCCGATACTCAAACTTTTCGTACTGCAGATAAAAATACCGTAAAATAGCCCGATACCGTCGGCAATTCTCCGCAGTTAAATATTTAACTTCTTTAATCGGCTTTAAACTTTGTGGGTTAAGCTCCATAATTACTGTCAACAACCTTCCAAAAATATTTTTTGCACCCTAAATAACATTTTAGCAAAATTTTTAAAAAATTAACAGCCAGTTAGTAAAAAATTTTGTTAATTATCACCTCATCCTTGCAGCCACCGCAGTAAAACTTTCTTACCTTCAAAAACCACCCCAATTTCTAAAATCTCCGTCACGCCCCGTTCTCTTAGTTCGCTCGCATACTCTTTAGTTCGAATCTGCTCTAAAGCCACTACCGCACACTTTTCTAGATCCTCTCCTTCACCCGACTCCACTTTTTTAAACTCAAAAATATAACCCGTCTTGTTTGTCGGCTCTCAAGGTTTTCACCACAAACTCCTTTCGGTAAACGATATTTTCAAAAACTGGTTTTTCAATTGGCTATATTCGATATCTAATATTGTCGCTACATTAAGGTTATTCAACCCCGAAAAGATACTTTCCTTCGCCACTTTTAAAATTCCAGTGAGAATCCCTTTTTCCAAATATTGATTATCCTTCAAACCACCGCAAAGTAAATTTCTGATAAAAAGCATCATTTCTTTAAAATACCCATATTGATAAGCACTTTGAATGGGGGTGTCGTACTCATTTAACGCACCACTCTCCAGCAAGAAAAAATTTTGCTGAAAGATTTCGCTGATTAACTTTTTAAGCTTTCTAAAAGTCTCTGGATATTCCATCATCTTCACATCTTTAAAGGTTAAAAAAATTATCGGGTATTCCCCACAGTAGGCCCGACAATCAGCCTCCCTCCAGATCTTTAACCCCTGAAAAAGCTCCCGACTATTACTCCCATCTGGTTGTCGTTCAAAAAAATACTTTAACATACTCATATTTAGGGTCTTCCCAAACCGCCGCGGCCGGGGGAGTAAAATAACCTCACTGCCGTCGCTAATTATTTCTTTGATTAACAAACTTTTATCAATAAAATAATAGCCATCTTTAATAATCCTCTGAAAATCACTGCCTCCAAGAGGTAATTTCTTTTTTGCGCTCATTTTTAAATATTTCTCCAAATAGTATACTTTATAATTCATTGTTAATAGTATTATATCTTAAAAATAATCCAACTAGCAATAATTAAAAACACAAATTTTTTATTATGAACTGTTTACAAAATACGTTTTATACCCTATAATGAAGTTGAGCAAGGTTAATTTTAAGGGAAGACGCCAATTAACGATAAACCTTTTGCTTTATAGTAGCAACTAGCACCTAGTGGACAAAAAAAATAGAAGCATGAGAACAAAAATGTAGTTTCATCACTTCTATTTTTTAACTAACTCAATTATCAAGGTTTTTCTCTATCAAAATATAACCTAATTTAACCCCGGGGGTTGATGGGTTTTTGCGTAATCTGGAAGTTTAATTTCATGACCAGCCGGAGCCTTCAGAGCAAAAGGATTACCATTTTCGTCTGTTATTACCTCCGTAATCCCTTGATCTCGTGCCTCTTTAGCTTTCATAAAAACTTTGGACCTACTCCCGTCAGGAGGTCTCTCCACTCTTAATTTATAATCATCACCATATACCAAAGTACTATGCCACGGTGTTGTATTTTGACCGAGAGGATTTAAAGGAATATATATTTTACTTGAATTCTTAGCCTGAGGATGAACCGATAATCTTACTGCATTTGGTTCTTCATCCTTTAGCCAGTTATTCAATGCGCCTGCAGCCCAGATTACCTTATAAGCCCATTCTTTACCAAGTTTTTTTATTTTATTTAAGCTAAAATTGGGAGATATGCCTTTTAGTTCTTCAGAATAAAATCTATGAACATGGTTAAATTGATTATTTATTAAACCAACCTTATCTTTAATCTGCTTTTTTATTTCTGCTAATGGCAGTCCGTATTTTTCTACAATTTCTGCTGCTTTTTCTTGGTAATTATCGGGGAATATTTTGTCTAAAGAATTTAATTTAATCTTTGGATTATCTTTGCCAATCATTGCTCTTAATTTATCTGAATAATTAGTAACCTCTGTAAGAGGGACTCCTTTAATAGGCGCAAAAAAGATGCCGTCAGAATATATTTTTAACTGAATTTTATCTTCATAGGCTGCTTCCATTTTATCAACTAAACCTTTTAAAAATTTAACACTTTCTGCTTCCGCTCCATCCGGTTCTCTTGAGATTGTTTTTTCTGGCGACGGTGATTTGAAAGGAAAAGCGGGCAGTGCAAATATGAGCGGCTCTCCCGCTGGGGTATTTGCAATTTTTTCTTGAAGTAAGTCCTTGATATGTTGAACCGCTTCCTCGGGTTTGGGTTGCCCTGTTTCATCGTCAACATATCTGGTTACGCTTTGTAAAAATTCTGCTAATTTTTGAGGATTTCCTGTAAAAGATGGTTGTCGGCTTTTAGCCATTCTGGCTTTGGCTGCCGGGCTGAAGGTAACTACATCACCACCCGGAGAATCGCTCCTTCTAGAAGCTTGGTTCAACTTTTGAAGCGAACCTGATTTTATTCCTCCATTAAATGGTTTTTTTGATTGACCAACTGGAGGGGGTTGCTTAAAAATAGTACTACTAATCATAATTTTTCACACTACCTTTCTTTAAATTATTAGTTTATATATTTAATGATTTAGAGGTCAAAAGCAGATAGTCGTTCTTTTTTTGCCATTAACACGCTAATCATTTAATATTTATTGAATTATTTTCTCAGTCTATTGACCCAGCGCCATAATAACTAGGCTAGGGGGGCATTCCTTACAATGTTTACATTATTGTTATAGACATAAAATCGTTGGTCCCTTAGAAGTTTATTATCACTCCCAATTTCAAAATTCTTATTAATGATACTAAACATAAGCGTGAATATTGAAACTGCTGATAGACGCAGCATGACAAAGCCCCAATCGTTATAGTTAGTAGTTTGAAATTTATCTGTATTATAAACATCTTTTAAATAATTGATAAATTGATCATCCAACGGAGATTTATTGCCTACCTTACCATCTTGAATATTGGCAAAGGCTTTAGCCAGATTCGTAGCTTGTTTATTCTCATAACTTTTTTGAAAACGCATTTCTTGAAAGAAACCAGCTCGATTATTAGTTAATTTTTCACTAATATCTCTTACTTGAGCAAAGCGGCTGTATACTATCGCCGGATCTTGTTGTACCAGTTGCGGATCAATTGGTTTAGCGTTTTGCTGACAATCTTTATATATATAACCAACATCTAGCCCCAATACTTTACTTTTTTCTTGATTAATCCGAGGAGCCTCTTTTTCGTTTAAAACTACATCTAACAAGTTCAGATATGTTTTACGAATTTCTCGTTCTTTATCACCATCTTTGGTACCGAGATGCTCCTCAATGGCTCCGTGAAACCATTCATTGACAGCAGTAACTAAGGAAACCTTAGATGCTAATATTTTTGCTAAGCCGGGATCAATAGGAGCCTCTAGATTGGGGAAACCTTTTTCCCACGTTTTTAATTTTTCACTTGCCAGCCCTACCCAATGCTTATCTTTTATTTTAAGAGCCTCGTGCAACGGACGACCACCACCCAATTCATACATTAAAACAGAACCGATATCTCCAGCACTACCTACGATTTTAGGAATACCTTTACGTCCTCCTGGAAGAAAATTGCAAATTTCATTTGCAACTTGTTTTATCTGATGGCCACCGTATTTTTCTAAATTATGTTTTACTTTTTTCACCGGATCCTGCCGGGCGATTTCTTTAATATTTTGCTCTAAGGTGTGAGTAGTTTTTAAATAATTATTAATCATTGCAAAATTATTTTCCACTTGACTAGTAGCGGCTTTCAAACCAATTGCTTTTTGAATTACGGGGTACTCCAAAGTAAAAGCCTGAGGATTTGCAAGTTTTTTCTGTAAGGTATCAATATTATCTAGTCCCAATTTTTTAAATTCTTGATAATTTTCAGTTAATTTTGATTCAATTTCAGGTAATACCGCCGCTGAATGTCGCAAGTGTTTTTTTAACTGGCCTTTTAAGGTATTATCATCATTAGATACCTTCTTTAAATCACGCCTTGTTTCAATTTCGGCAACAAGTTGAGGTAAAATTTTAGTTTTTTGAATGGTTTGGTTGATTTGGTAATTTAAATCACTAGCTCCAATTCCCTTGGCATTATCTACTTTTTCGTAAGCATTTTGAGCTTTATGACAATTAATAAAAAAGTCTTTAATAGCCATTGATTCAGGGCTATTATTAAAAATTGATGGTGCTTTAATCCCTATTTCACTTAATTGCAGATTTTTAGCTATTTTAGTAACAAACTCCCCCACAATTTCTAAAACCATTGGGTTTGAGGAAAGCAATCCCGGCCCTTTTAAAGCGATTTCTCGAAGTTTTCCCATAAAATTTTTACAATACTCTAATTCAATACTGGGATTACCAGAAAGATCCGACCCTTTTTTTTCAAAATTAATAATTTGGTGGCTAAGTTTATCCGCTTGTTGAATTATCTTGGAAAAAGTTTCATTTTGCTGCAATTCTGTGGGATAATACTTCAGAGTTTCACTCCCGCTTTTTTCTATTTGCTGATTTAATTCCGCCCTTTTTTCTGGAGAAATGGGGTTTTTAACCTGATATTTTTTTAATTCAGTCGGTTCGAAGTTAATATTTGGAATTTGATTCTTAATCCCTTGTTCTTTTAAAATATCTAAATAAAACTGTTGATCAAAAGAACTCTTCTCAATTTTAATTGGGGGACTAATTTTTAAATATTCTGCAGGATTTTGACCATTATTTACATAATAAGTCAGTTTAGCACGCTGGGTATAAGGCGCATGATGCTTCTCCGCATATTTTAATAGGGCCGGGGCTAAAGCAGAATTTGAACCCAAATTATTCTGTTTAGCCCGCTTTACCATCTCTTTAATATTTCCATATGAACTGTAATCAGTAATTCGGGATATATAAGCTTTCTTTAAAATTTGATCAGCAATCTTAACTACATCTTGTTGAACATTAGGATTCGTCGGCTGCTGATTTAATGGGTTAGACCTACTATACGAATCAAAATAATTATTTGATGGTAAAATACCTTCCCCTAAGGTAACAGTATAATCAGTAGACTTTTTTGCATTATTTAATGGATTTTTTCTATTTCGTAATTCACCGCTTCTATCAGGGAATGCGCCTCCGGTCCCAAATCTAATATTATTCATAATAAACATCCTCCTTATAATTACCAAAAATCATCATTTATTTTAAGGTTGTTCGGCTTATTCTCTTGCGTATACCAACAATCGTGTAATGACCAAACCTTTTTGAATGGTGTTACTATCAACATAAATCTCTTGATCGTAAGCCATTATATGACCGTGCAGCATGGGATTCATTTTATTACCAGTTGTTCCCATCATGTTTACCAAATCCGCAAAGGTGGCCCTTAGAGTAAATAGTTTCCAATGATTATAGTTTACGGTTTTGAGAGCATTTACCGCTTGCATATCGGCAGCTAAATTTAATAAGGAATCATTAAAAACTTCCGGTTTTGTATTAGCTAATTTACCTTCATTAATAATATTTAAAGCCCTAGCGGTAACATTATCTCTGTTAACTTCTTTTTGTCCATGTGTGCGAAGTGACTGAAAAAATTCTTTGTGATGATCAGTTAATTTGGCACTAATATCTTTAATTTGACAAAGCCTCCCAAAAGCCACATCCGGGTTTTGCCTTACCAAGTTTACATCGGCTTCATCAACTTGGTTATTTTGATAACAAGCTTTTAAGGTCCGTCCAATATCAATCCGCAGCTTTTTACTAAACATTTGATCAACTTGAGGTAGTTGTTTATCATTTAAAATAATATCTACCATTTCTAAATAAGCGTGCCGTAATTCCCGTTCATAATCTCCTACATCAGGTCGATTTCGCTCTAAGCATTTTTCTTGAAAGGTTTGATAAAACCAGTTATTTAGTTGTTTAAAACAACCTATTTTAGTAGCTATATCCGCTGCCAATCCTGCATCTAAAGGAGCACCATTTGGCATGTTATTTTCCCATTTTTTAAATTCATAAGGGGCACTGCCAACCCAATTACGATGTTTTAATTGCCATAATTTATCAACAATTCGTCCTCCTCCTGCCTCATAGGCCGCCGAAAGGACAAATCCAGGAAGTTCATTTGATAAATTTTCCATTCCTTCCTGTCCACTAGGAAGACCCTTGCTAATTTCTTTTCCAAGTCTAGCTAGTTTATTTCCACCATGTTGGCTAATAAATTTTTTACAATTTTTAATTTTATCTTGACGTTCTCTTAAGGGTTTAAACATTTCCAAATCATGTTTCATTTTACCCTGCAAATTTATAAAAGCTAAGCCATTTTCCAGCTCTCCGACATGTTTAGATAAAATTATAGTCTCATAAATATTATGTAAACTTTTGGAATAATAATCGGGATTTTTTTCTAATTTATCTAATTCTGTGGCAAGGTTAGTCGGATCATGTAAGCCTGATTTGGTTAATTCTGCTAAATTTTTCTTTAATTGTTGCTTTATCTCTGTTAATTGTTCTGTAAAACTTTTTAAATATTTATCAAGTTTGATATTTGAAGGTGTTTTATTTTGGCCCGAGTTTATGCGACGCCTCTTGGCAATAATATTTGTGTATTTTATCAATTTATCAGTGTCTGCTAGACTTTTTTGGGAATTAGCCCAAAAATCAACAACTCTAATTCCCTCATTTTGCTGGGAAATTTTCTCGTAATGATTAGCAACTATATTATTGCGAATTAATCTTTCTCTTACTGAGTGAGACTGACCAGTATCTTGATAAATACTATCTTTTTGCAAAGCTGTTTTTGGTTCTAAAAGGAGATTGACTTTCATCTGCGAAACCGCTTGATCTAAATCGGTTAATATATCCGCAGATTGGGATAAAACCCCTGGTGCTCTAAGGGCGATAATTCGAATATTTTTTAAATAATTTTGACTTTCGTCAATTTCTTGCTGCATGGTTTCTGATAAAGATTGGGGATTCTTTTTAGTTATTTGAAATAACAAATGGCTTGTCCCGTCCGTTTCCTGTATCAGCTGCCTTAACTGGGGATTATTTTGAACTTCAGTAGGATAAAGGTGAATAGTTTCTTTCCCTTCTTGATTTAAAGTCACTATTTTTTCTAAAGCAGCGTTTTGCTTTTTCAGAAAGGCTTCCTTAGCCCCGTCTCCTTTAATCTGATTAACTAATAAATTATTTTTCATTTGGATTGGGCTAAAATCCTGTAAATTGGGGCTTTTATCAGCCATTTGAAGCAAAAAATTACGATCAACAGGATCTTTTTGAATACTTATTGGCCAGTGATATTCAACTTTTAAAACCGAATCATTTTTAACAATTTCTGGATTTCCTGCTAAAATTAACTCGTGAGATAGATTTCTCTGGGCAGCACTTTTTAAAATAGCCTTAGTTACCGCCAGGTAAGGCAGATGATTATTTTTAGCTTGATGGTTAATATGTTCACTTAAAGCGTTTAAATAAGCTTCTTGCTTCTTAGATGGGTTAATTGCTGATAAATCCAAATTCTGCCTAAGAAATTCTTTAATTTTAGCTTCTCTCTGTAAAGCTGCTTCAGTTTTAGTTTGTGGCCTTATAATTTGAGGCGGATAGTAGGCCGGGCCTACTCCGGGAAATGAATTGGGCATTTGCGGTACCAGTCCCCCATCATCTGGACGGCCTAAAGTAACTGCAATACCATCTATTTTTTTAGTATAATAATTCTCCCCAAATTGTTTCATTGCAGGTTCTTTTGTAAAAGTATCTCCAAGGGGCTGTTTCCCAATTCCTGCATCTCCTCCACCAGAAAAAGCAAACCCTTTTTTTGGTTGAGAATTAATATTTTTTTTATAAGAATTAGTAGAGTTTGGACTACTCACCTTAAAATTAAATGACATCTTTAAATCCCCCAATATTTATTTCTTATTCGACAGGTTTGCCATTTCTCATAGTGACTTCTTCATTGATTGTTTGCAAACCAGCCTGATTTATTCCACCAAAAATTTCTAATATTTTAAATACTTGGTTAAAATAAACAAAAATTCTTGAAAAAGGAGCTGCGTGAATTTCAAGAAGTCCACTTTGAGTATTAGTTTTTTTCTGAAACATATTGTTCTGAAAATTATCATTTAAGCGATTTAAAAACGAATCCCCTAAAATTCCAGGTGTTCGATAACCCACTTGCCCTTTTTGAATTTGGGATAGAGTTTTAGTATTAACAGTTTCTTGAGTATCTTCTTTATTTTCAAACTCACGCAAAGAAGCAAAAAATTCATTATGATTATGAGTAATTGTCTCCATATGTTTCCGCAAATGGCTAATTTGCTGTAAAGCTTCTAGGGGATTTTGCTTTATTATGTTACCATTTTTAACTAGATCTTCATTTTTAACCTGTTGGCGGCATTTCTCTAGCACATGATCAAGGTTAATATTTAATTTTTTCGAAAATTGACCATTGTTGTTTAAAGGCTCGTCATTTAAAAGATGATTCATAATTTTTAAATAATTTTTACGCAACTCACGTTGCTTATCACCGTCTTTGCTAGGAATTTGGTTGTGAAGAGTATCGTTACACCATTGATTAACATTTTTTATCATTAACAACTTCTCTGCTATATTTTCAGCTAATTCGTTATTAATTAATGGCGCATTTGGTCTTGGTCCTATTTTTTTCTCCCATTCATTAAAATCATAAGAACTATAACCTACTTTACTTCTTTTTCGAGCCCTTAAAATATTTTCAACAATTTGCCCTCCAAAATAATCATATCCTATTTGCATCAAATATTTTGCGGAATATTTAACGAAATTAGTAGAGCCGGTAGTCCCTCCGGGAATTATAAAATTGGCCACTCCTTCAATATAATTTTTGGGAGTATTGGTAGCTCGTTGAATTCTTTTTTTAATCTTTTTCCACCCATCTTGACGTCCGATCATGTCTAAATCTTTATCAACATCATGTCCGGCTTTAGCAAATTCATTAATTAGTAATAATTCATTTGATAGTTGATCAATTTTTTTATTTAAGTGAAGTGCTTTTTTAAGAAAAGCTATTTTTGCTTTATCAGGATTTGGCTTTTCAAGTTCTGAAGAAATCTTTTTCGAATCTAGCATCTCAGCTTTTTGAATATTTTTTTGATTTTGACGGAGTTCTTGCTGGGTTTTAACTAGATCCCTTACGGTATTGTAAAAATTCAACTTTAATTTTTGCTCAAAGGTTAGTTCTTGTTTTTTACTATCAAAATCAATTTTAATATTTTTAAAACTTCGCCTTTTTTCTAATTCTTGAGCTATTTCAAGTAAATGTTGGGCATTCTGCGGCCCTTTTTCTATAATATTAGGAAGGTCACTAGTCCTAATTTTTCCATATTCAGAATTTTTAAAGGTAGAATTAATGATGAGTTGTTGAGCATTTTGAAAAAGATTATTAATACCATTAGCATAGTTTTCCACACCCAAACCATTCGCAGCCATCGTCAATTGAGCCTCAATTTTATTAATAATTTCCGCCACTTCTTTGGTAACTTCTTTTTGGGCAGCTAACAGTCCAGGTGCTAGTAAAGCCAGATTTCGAAGACTAGCACAAAAAGCTAGCGTATCCGCAAACCGCATCTTTTGGCTATCTAATTTTTTTTGTTTTGATAATTTGAAAATTTTAGCAGTAAGAGCATCGTTGTTCATAATAATATTACTTAATTCAGGATTATTTTTAATTATTGCTGGATAATTATCTATAGTTTGCAAGGAGCCGTTATTGATTTTTTCGTAAATAGCAGCTTCATTTTTGAAAATTTTAGCAATATATTGATTATTAGTCTGAGAGGCAGTTTGATTCAGAAAAGGGAGATGTTTTAAAACTTCTTTTTCAGATAAATGAAGGTTATTAACATCTTTTTTGGCCGTTGCAAAAGGAGCCAAAGCCACTCTCACCTCTTGGTCTACAGGATCTTTATCTATTTGAAATTTTAGGTTAGGTTGGATATTCTGCTTTTCAGGATTAGAATAAACACGAGAAATTAATTCTGCTCTTTGTTGTAAACTGCTAAGATCTTTTTCAAATAACTCAGCATATTTTTTTAATAATTTTTGGTCAATCCTTTTTAATTTCTCATCCTCATTAATAAGCGGAAAATTTTGTGTTTCTTGCAATTGTTGTTGTAACTTCTTTAGATCTGGTAAGCAATCACTATTTTTATGACATTTTATTTCCTTATTTATAATTTGAATAAGTGTATTAACTGAAACCATTTGGTTATTATCTTTACCTCCAAAAAATTTTGACTTTGAACCTTTAAAACTAGAATTTTTGGAATTTTTTCCCGAAAAAATATCACCATTTAATTCAGACTTACCAGCATTTATTAAACTATTTGTTAATTTTTTATTTTGAACTGTTTTATTTTGATCCGTTTTATTTAGATAACTATTAGGATTTCTTGATCCTAAGTTTGGGTGAATACGACTAACAAACAATTCAAAATAAAAAATTAACAAATAGTTTAATAAATGCTGGTAAGTCTGAATTAAATGGTGATA
>JANQHU010000370.1 GCA_028282485.1 Bacillota bacterium | reverse complement strand
TAGCAGGAGAAATATGGGAAGGAGCGAATAAATTTTAGTTGCAGGAGGTTATTAGTTGCAATATGGCAAATGAAAGAGAAGCAGTAATTAATCGGGTCGTTCCGGGAAGTATTGCCGATAAATTAAAAATCATTCCGGGAGATCGACTCCTGCGGATTAACCAAAATTCCTTAAGAGATTTTATTGATTATTTAATGTTCACCTCCCAAGAAAAGTTAGAATTAGATATTAAAAAACAAAGTGGAGCACGAACTATTCTGGCTGTAAAGAAAAGACCGGAAGAACCTTTGGGAATCAGCTTTAGCGAACTTGTTTTTGATGGTCTCCAAACTTGCTCTAATCACTGTCTTTTTTGCTTTGTACATCAAATGCCGCCCCAGCGAAGGCCGAGTCTTTATATTCAAGATGATGACTACCGCCTTTCTTTTTTGCAAGGAGGATATATTACTTTAACTAATCTGACGGAAGAAGACTTGGCAAGGATTATTAATTTAAAACTCAGTCCTTTATATATATCCGTTCATGCCACTAATCCTAAGCTTCGGCAAAAGCTTTTGGGGAACAAACGTGGCGGAGAGATCATGGAGCAGTTGCGCCGTTTGGCGGAGGCCGGGATTAGCATGCATACTCAAGCAGTAATCTGTCCCGGTATCAATGATGGTCAGGTTCTGGCCGAAACAATTTACGATTTAGCCGGATTATGGCCTCAGATTGAGAGTTTGGCTATTGTCCCGGTAGGGCTGACGGCATTTCGTCAAAACCTTTACCCCCTTCGGTTATTTCAGCAAGAAGAAGCTAGTCAGGCCCTGGAAACTATTCATACTGCCCAAGTTGATTTTTTGGAGTCCTTGGGTTCCCGGTTTGTTTTTGGGGCCGACGAGTTATATTTACAGGCCAAAAGGAATATTCCCGAAAACGAAGCCTACGAAGACTATTTACAACTGGATAATGGAGTGGGTTTAATTCGCTGGTTTCTAACAGAATTTACAGAGGAATTGCCTAATTATGAAACCGAATTAGCAAAGCTGCCAGCCACCAAGTTAGTAATTATTACTGGGATTGCTGCCAAAGCCATGTGGCAAGATATAAAAGTAAGCATGACTAAGCAATTCCCACACATAAGCTGGGAGATCTTAGGGGTAGAAAATAGATTTTTTGGCCGGGAAGTGACGGTAACCGGCTTGTTAACTGGTAGTGATATTAGCGCTTGTTTAGAAAACCGGGTTGCTACCAGGGAAGAATGGTACTTAATACCCCAAATAGCTTTAAGACAGAATGGGGATCTTTTTTTAGATGATCTTTCTTTTGAGGAATTATGCCAAAAATTTTCCGATAAAAAGTTAGTTATTGCGCCTAATGGAGCGATGGCCTGGCTAGAGTGGCTTTGTAAAACAATAAAATAAACAAAATAAATTTATGATTTATTTCAAAGTTAGGGGTATTTAACATTGAGTAGAGCAATTGTAGCAGTAGTTGGTCGACCGAATGTCGGCAAGTCAACTCTTTTTAACCGTATTGCCAGACAACGCTTGGCCATAGTCGAAGACACTCCCGGCGTAACCCGGGATCGGCTTTATACCCAAGTGAAATGGTTGGAAGAAGAATTTGTATTAATTGATACCGGGGGAATTACTAATGAAAAAGATCCGATTCAAACTCAAATTCGCTTGCAAGTAGATACGGCTCTTTTGGAAGCAGATGCGATTATTATGGTAATTGATGGGCGGCAAGCCTTAACTCATTCGGATTTTCAGGTAGCTGAGTTACTGCGAAAAACCCAAAAACCAATTATTCTGGCTGTTAATAAAATCGAGGATTTTCAGACATTGCTTGATCCCGAGGTTTATAAACTGGGCCTTGGTGAACCAATCGCCATTTCCGCCGAACACGCCCTGAATATTGGAGACTTATTAGATGCAGTGGTGGAAAAATTGCCTTCCCGAAGCACAAACCAGGAAGATGATGCTATTAAGGTCACTTTTACGGGTCGGCCCAATGTTGGCAAATCTTCTTTAGTAAATAAGCTTCTGGGTGAAGAGCGGG
>JANQHU010000352.1 GCA_028282485.1 Bacillota bacterium | reverse complement strand
AACGCGGTGTGCTAACTTTGGTTCATGACACTGGGGACAATAACTAAAGTTAGGTGCCACCAGGGCTAAATGTGAACGACGCATTCTTTTGCGAGCCTTGGAAGTTCTATTCGTTGGATTTGCCATTATTTACACCCCTTTCTTCCTGAAACAAGCCTCTCAGCTTTTCAAACTGGGAATTTGTTGGTTCTACTAAATCTTCTTTATGCCTTAAACCAATTCCTTGACAATCAGTCTTGCATAATAACTTTATTGGAAACTCTAACCAAATATACTCCCGAATAGCTTCGGTTATATCAAGCTCATCACCGCTAAATTTATAAACAACCTCTGCTTCATTTTCTAAAGGATTTTCGGAAAATTGAACGTTAATATTGATCTTTCCCTTTTTCTCAAAATCACTTAAACACCGGGAACATTGCCCCCGATACTTAAAATTCAAACCAATTTCTACTATATAAAAAGTAGCTGCATTGGTAACTCGTCCCTTGACATGAATTGGGTTAATGACTTGAAACCCTAACTTTTCTTCGGTAATAGTTAATTCTTGTTGCCCTGCGAAATCAAGCACAGCACCATGAATATTTTTAATCTCACTAATATTAACCTTCATTAAAAAATCACCTTAAAATATTATAAGACTTTCTGAATTAAAAGTCAACTTTAATTTTTAACAGGTTTTTTCCGCCCTTTCCATTAAAAACGAGTTATAGTTTAATCTCAGGGGGTTACGCTATGAACAAGGAGGTGAGAAGAAATGGGGTCTGGTCAACGTTCAAATTCTTTATTAGTTAAAGAAGCTTCAAGTGCTATGAACCGTTTTAAATACGAAATTGCCAACGAATTAAACATTGATACCTCGAAAGTTCAAGGTGGTTATTGGGGAAATATGCTTTCCCGGGATAATGGTGCTATTGGTGGGAATATGGTACGGCGCATGATCGAAGCCGCCGAACGCTCTTTAGCACAACAAAATTTAAATACTGGCTCTACTTATCAAGCTAATGCCAATCAAGCAAGTGCCAATTCCCAACAAAACCAACCGACTAACCAAAATCAAGGTAACTAAAATAGTCGTTTCTTAAAATAAAGACCCCAAAGTCACTTTGGGGTCTTTATGTTCCTAGTCAATTAATCAATTAATAATAATCTATATTAGTTTGATCTATGTGCTTGGTAACAAGCACGACAATAGACTGGTTTCTCACCTGTTGGTTGAAAAGGAACTGTGGTCTCGGCTCCACACTCAAAGCAAGTTGCACTATATGATGGTCTTTCGCCTCTCATCCCACCATTCATAGAACGCTTTTGTTTTCTTGCATTACGACAAGTAGGACAACGTCCAGGCTCGTTGACAAAGCCTTTGGAAGCAAAAAATTCTTGCTCACTAGCGGTAAACACAAATTCAGCACCACATTCTTTACAACTTAAAGTCTTGTTTTGATACATCAAAAAAACCTCCTACGGGTTAGCCCTCTGGGCTAAATTTGGCCTTTCCCTCGGGCTATTTGGAGGCATAGTCTTCTTTCAACTTGCTCTAGTAGCATCCTAAAGTTACAGGCTCTAACTATATTGTACCACTTATTTAAAAAAAAGCAAGTATTTTTTAATAACTACTAATTTTTTTGTATTTTTTTCTTCTTTTTTCAATTATGTATAATTAATAGCATAAATTCATTCTAGTTTAAAACAGAAATTTTTCTTCCGAAATAATTGTAAACAAGCTTCTACCACATAAAAATCATACAATATTCCTTTATTTTGAATGATTTCGTCTAACGCGGCCTCTGTCCCCAGAGCGGCTCGATAAGGACGATGGGAGGAAATGGCTTCCACCACGTCCGCAACGGCAATAATTTTCGCTTCTATTAAAATATCTTCTTCCCGCAAATTATGGGGATAACCAGTTCCGTTTAACCGTTCATGATGCTGCAAAACAATTTGGGCAATCGGCCAGGGAAAATCAATATCTCTAAGAATATCATAACCAGCTTGCGTATGATTTTTAATTAATGATGATTCCAGATCTGCTAAGCGGGATGGTTTACCTAATAATTCTGAGGGAACAGCTACTTTACCAATGTCATGAATCATACTGGCAAACTTAATACCTTCAATAATTTCTTCTGGTAAACTCAGCTCTATTCCTAAGGCAATTGCCAAACTGGAAACCCGACTTTGATGCCTTGCAGTATAAGCATCTTTTGTCCCCACCGTTAAGGCCATAGCGTTAATTATTCCTTCGAAAGCACTTTCTAATTTATATAATGTAGTGGTTAAATCGGCGGTACGGGCCTTCACCTCAAGTTCTAAGCCATCTCTGGTATTTAATAATTCTTTTTCGGTTTGTTCCAATTTCTGGACAAATAAAGCTTCTTTTAAAGCACTAATAATATGCCCCCGTAGGGCATAATAAATTATTTTCTCAACGGGCTCTCCTTCAAAAATTACATACCCTAAGTGTTTTTCGCGAAAGTATAAGTTCTCAATCATCAAGCTATAGCGCTGCTTAGAATTGAAAAACTCATCCAAATCAAGAGTATTTTTAATATAACAACTGTTAAAGCCCAACTTTGGTAAATCCCGCCCTAGTATCTTTTTTAGTTCATTCAAGTTACTAGCGGCAATTAATGTTTGATTCAGCTGCCTTAAAGCAACTTCGGTATCCTGGTGTACTTTACTAATGGTTTGTAAATTTCTTTTTTCTCGAATCGCTATTTGCAAACGGGCCTGTTGCCATAAATTTTCCGCTCTTAATAATTCATTGGTATTGGTAAAAAAGGACCGCAT
The DNA here is from genome assembly GCA_028282485.1 of Bacillota bacterium. Taxonomy (GTDB): domain Bacteria; phylum Bacillota; class UBA4882; order UBA8346; family UBA8346; genus JANQHU01. The sequence continues at coordinate 3,511 of JANQHU010000352.1, read as the reverse complement.
CAACGCCCGCATGGTGGATAATACATTATGAAAAGAAGTTGGTTCCACAATAATTAATAATTGATTTAAGGCTTGATTGAGAATATTTAAAAATTGCCCTTTCTGAATTTGCCGCACATCATTTAAAAAATTTTCTACTAATTTTTCCGACCATTCCACCAAAATATTCCGGGAATGCTCATCATTACACTCAAAAGCTTTAGCCATTTCCAGCACAATTTGAAAACACTGCAGATTGATGGCATTCTCTTTTGTTGACGAGTCTTGATCATGATTATTATTCTCCGCCACTATGGCCTTGGTAATAATTGGGGAAGAACAAGCACAAGATTCCCGGATTATTAATTTAGAAGGTAAAACTAATATTTCAGGAATTTTTTCACCTTCAATTACTTTTAATAGTAACTTAAAAGCTTGGCTACCTTGTTCTTCAGCATCTAATTTCACCGTAGTTAAGGCTGGTTCGATATACGAACTTTCTTCATTATCATCAAAACCTACTACTGCCACTTCGCTTGGAACTCGAATTCCGTTTTCATGTAAAATTTTAATTATTTGTAAGGCAATCTCATCAGAGGGGGCAATAATCGCTTCCACTTGATTTTCTCTGGAACCACGAAAGAGTTTACTTATTTCTTTAAAAGAAAGCTGGTTTTGAGAATAATAAGTAATAATCAAATCCGGATCAAAAAGTCCCCTTAAGGACATTACTTCTAAATAGGCCTTAAACCGCTCCTCCCATTCTAAGTAATTATGATTAGGACGAACAAAGGCAATTTTGGTAAAATGGTGATCGTTAATTAAATGCTCAGTAATATCCCGCATTCCTTGATAATGATCAATAATCAAACTGGGAATATCCTCAAATACATGGCCAACACTAATTAAAGGCAATCTTAATCTCCGACATAATTGTTTGATCAATTCAACAACAATAAAGGATGTGGCTAAATAGGACCAGAGGATGATCCCGTTGATTTTTTTCGATTCTGCTAATTTAAATAAATCTTTATACTGTTCCTCTGTTTCAAACCCGGCCCGCTTCTCTTCTCTCAAATAACAGATTAAATTACAATCCTCTTTACAAGCAACTTTGGAAACCCCGGCCCAAATCTTGCTTTCAATCAAATTATTATTCCCAATATTTACCAAACAGATAGTATGCCGACTTCTTTCAATATCTAAAAATTCCCGCCAATCATAAAGATTTTTTAGGCCACTTGACATTATTTAATTCCTAACCTTTCAAGCATCATAATTTTTATAATTGCTAAACTTATTTATAATAAATTCAAATATCTTCGTTAATATTATTCAAAAAATTATTAAACCCTTTTCTTTAGTTTGGTTTATTCGTTAAAAATTAAAAAAATCCTGGTTACCAAGCTAGCATTTTCCTAAATATTTATCCATTATTTTGAATACCTCTTGCCAAACAAACACATTATTTGCTAAAATACCAATGAAACAACAAAATTAATTGGAGGTAAATAATGGATAATACTCTTACTAAAGAAACCAGAGAATTTCAAGCCGAAACTAAACAATTATTAGATCTAATGGTTCATTCTATTTATACAAACCGGGAGATCTTTTTACGAGAACTAGTTTCCAATGCTTCTGATGCCATTGATAAAATTCGGTTTGAATCCTTAACTAATCAAGAACTATTAGAGAATAACAGTGATTTTGAAATTTTTCTAGAAGTCAATGAGGAGAATAAAACCTTAACTATTTCTGATAATGGGATTGGCATGAATTATCAAGAGGTTATTGATAATATCGGCACCATTGCCAAATCCGGAACTAAGGCTTTTTTAGAAAAAATCCAAAACAAAGATACTACCGAACAAGATTTAGCAATGATCGGCCAATTTGGAGTTGGTTTTTATTCCGCTTTTATGGTAGCTGACAAAGTAATGCTCCTTACCAAAATACCCGGACAAAAAACTGGTGTTAAATGGGAATCAACTGGTGATGGCAATTTTACTATCGAAGAATTTGCCAAAGAAAAACGAGGCACTACCATTGTGATCTTTTTAAAAGAAGACTACCAAAATGCTGAAAAACCAGAAGAAAACTTCTTAAACCGCTATACCATCCAAAATTTAGTAAAAAAATATTCTGATTATATTCGTTACCCCATCAAAATGGTTTTTCCCAAAGAAGAAAAACCAGTTGATGAAGAAGGCAAAGTAATTGAAGATGCCGAACCGGTAGTTACTTTAGAAACGCGCACCCTTAACTCGATGACTCCTTTATGGACTAAGCCGAAAAACGAGATTAGCGCTGAAGATTACCAAACTTTTTATAAAAATATGTTTCATGATTGGAATGAACCCTTGGAAATTATCCATTCCAAAGTAGAAGGTGCTGTAGAATATACTACGTTACTTTTTATTCCCGAGCAGGCTCCTCACGATTTTTATTACAAAGAACGCCATTATGGTTTAAAGCTTTATTCCCGTAATGTTTTCATTATGGATGAATGCCGGGAAATTTTACCGGAATATTTAGCTTTTGTGCGGGGTTTAGTTGACTCTGCTGATTTCTCCCTCAACATTTCCCGGGAGTTACTCCAACACAGCAAGCAATTAAAACTAATTGGCAAAAATTTAGAGAAAAGCATTATCAAAAAACTGGAAGCTATGCGCGATAAGGAACGCCCAAAATACGAAGGTTTTTGGAAAGAATTTGGCAATGCCATTAAAGGTGGTATTTATATGGAACGCCAAAGTCATGAAAAGCTTCAAGATCTTTTACTCTTTAATTCCTCTCATTCTAAAGACACGATGGTTACTTTAGTAGAGTACTTAAGCCGCATGCCGGAAAGCCAACAAGAAATTTATTATGCTTCCGGGAAAGATCGAGAAAGTATTGAAAATCTTCCCCAAATGGAACTCCTACAAGAAAAAGGGTTAGAAGTGCTTTATTTATTTGATCGGGTGGACGAGTTTGCTGTTGATTCTTTAGGCACCTATCAAGAAAAAAAATTCAAATCCATTAGTCGGGGCGATTTGAACTTGGATGATGCCGAAACAACAGAAGAAAACAAAAAAGCAAATGAAGAAATCACCAAAGAAAATGCTGATTTATTCAAAACAATCAAAGGTTTTCTCGAAGATAAAATTGCTGATGTCCGAAGTAGTAATCGCTTAAAATCCAGTGCTGTCTGTTTGGTGAGTGATGATTCGGGAATCAGTCTTTCTATGGAACACGTTTTATCAGAGATGAACCAAGGTCCCATGTTTAAGGCCAAACGAATTTTAGAAATCAACCCCAACCATTCCCTGTTTAATATCTTAAAAAAGATTTATGAAAAAGATCCGGCTGCCGCAGAGCTAAAAGAATATAGTGAACTCCTCTACGAACAAGCCTTGCTGATTGAAGGATTTCAGTTAGATAATCCGGCCGCCTTCGCTAACCGTGTAGCCAAATTAATGGTCAATGCGCAAGAAAAAAATGAAAATTAATTGATAGAATGATGCCTCGTTAAAACATCAAAAAGGAA
>JANQHU010000334.1 GCA_028282485.1 Bacillota bacterium | reverse complement strand
GGCCATATGGTAATTGAAGTCGATGGGGAGGCTTGTACTTGTGGGCGCCAAGGATGTTTTGAAGCTTATGCTTCGGCGACGGCTTTAATTAGAGCGGGCAAAAAAGCAGCTCAACTTCATCCGGAATCGTTAATGAATCAGCTGACTCAAGACCAGCTGGACCAAATTGAAGCGAAAACGGTTTTTGCCGCAGCCCAAGCCGGCGATACTGTAGCCGAAAGGGTCCTGCAAAAATATTTTAAGTATCTCGCAGAAGGATTGATTAATTTAATTAATATTTTTCAGCCGGAAGTAATGGTAATCGGCGGCGGAGTTTCAAAAGCGGGAAATTCTTTGCTACAGCCTTTAGCCAAACTAGTCGTAGCCGGAATTTATAGTAGCGATATTCCCCAGACGGAATTAAGATTAGCCGAGCTGGGAAATGAGGCCGGAATTGTGGGAGCAGCCTTTCTCTGTCGTTAAAATCGTTCGGACTCTTCTAATAAATCCCAATTATCAGTAGTGATATTGGTTAAGTTTAGCTTACTAAGATTATTGGCTGAATTTTGATATAAAGCAAGATGTTGAATTTCTAAGGCGAGACTATCACTAATTAAATGAGCCATTTTCATGACTAAACTTAAACGAGTATTTTGTAAGACTAAATATTCCATAAAACCACCAACATTAACAATACCAACAATCTGTAAGTCGCCGATTGTTGGTAAATTTTTATTTACCCCGGTGCCTGGTTTCAAAGCCCCTTCTTTAATACAAACATAACCAACGCTATCTGAATGTCCCAAACAAGCATCAATGGCGATTATAAATGCTTCCGGATGCTGAAAGTGGATTCTCTCGATAGTTTCATCGAGGTTTACAGCGTGCACTGGATCATCTAATGTACCATAAATAAAAACGGAATCATTAGTATTTAATTCTTTTAAGCGAGAACCAATGAGGGGACCTAAGCTGTCTCCGGTAGAACGATCGGTACCGATGCAAATGATTACTAAAGATTGCAGGGGATTATATAATTGATTAAAAAAGAAGTTTAAATTAGCTTGAAAAACCGGGCGAGCCATTTCGTGGTTAACATGGACTCGGGAGTTGAAATTTAGTAATTTTTTATCTGGAGTTTGTTGATAGAGCATCTAGTTTAGTCTCCTTAAAAATTTATATTAGTAGTATATGCCTTCCTCAAAGAAATATTCATTATAATTAATGGGATCAAACTAAAAAAAACGGGCCCATCGCATAATCCCTTCTTTATTTACGAATAATAGAGAATACTGATTTAAGAAAAATAATAATAAATGAAGAATAATAAATTAAGGAGCGATCTTGGCTAGTGTTAAAGATTCAAAAAATTATAGTTTTCTGTCTCGCTCCTTTAGGGGATACCTTATTTGCTATTCCGGCACTGCGAGCGCTCCGGGAAGCTTATCCTCGGGCGAAAATAGTGATAGTAGTCTCTCTGTTAGCTAGAGAAGTTTTTAAAAATAGTCCTTTTAATTTGGAGTTAATAATTTGTCATAAAAAATGGAATATATTTCGGATCTTAAGTAATATTCGCCGAGAAAAATACGATTTAGCTTTGGGATTATCGAAATTTGGCAGTATTTTTACCCGTTTTTGCGGAATACCTCATTGGAGCGATTTATTCTTATTGGGAATTAAACAACCAAAAGTATCTGTAGTTGAATTTTGTTTAGGAGTGGTCAGACGGCTGGGGATCCCAACTGCGGATAATCAACAAACGGAATTTTGGATTAGAGATGATCAAAAAAGAGCAGTCGAAGAGTTTTTGGCCCAAAGAAAAATTCTGAATAATTCTCTGGTGGGAGTTCATTGCGGGGGCCATTATTTTGCCAGAAAACGATGGCCTCTCCAATATTTCATTGAAATGAGTAGAGCCTTGCACCAATTAGGTTTTCAGGTAATTTTAGTTGGAGGGAAAGAAGATCAGGAAAGAGCTTTCACAATCTCTTCAGCCGTACCGGAGGTGCTTTCCACAGTAGGTCTTTTTAATTTAGAAGAGACGGGCGCGCTTTTGCAAAAATGCCTGTTATTTATTGGCAATGATTCAGGGCCCTTACATTTAGCGGCTGCCCTCAAAGTGCCAACCTTAGGCCTCTTTGGCCCAACTAGTCCGGAGCAGTTTTATCCCTATACTACTTCCCGCCATCAATTTATTAGAAAGTCCATCGGTTGTAATCCTTGTTATTTTTTTGGAAATAATTTAGTTCAGTATCTGCCCAAGTGTCGCGAGGCCAGGTGTATGGAGGCGATTAAACCAGAAGAAGTTATTAGACAGATTGAAGACTATTTCAAAAGTTCAAAAAAACTGAAGGTAAGGTCTTAATTAATGAAAAAAGAGTGGTTAAGCCCCCGCAAAAGTATTTTAATAACTATCTTATTTAGTATTGGTAGTCTTTATTTTATCTTGCAGTTTTTTGGGGGAGTGAACTGGAATTTTAATTGGCAACAAATCAAGTGGGAGTACCAAATTTGGTGCTGTTTTTTAATTATCTTTGTCTGGTTAGCGAAAGCTTATCGAATGCGAGTTTTGGCTTGTGGAGTAGGAGTCAAAAAGGATTTGTCCTTATTTTTACAAATTTATTTAGCCACTTCTTTTATTTCCCATGTGACTCCTTTTAGTTCCGGAGGGACCCCTTTACAAGTTTATTTATTATATAAAAACGGATTTTCCTTAAGTAAAGCCACGGCGATTACCGTTGTTGATCTGAGTATTAATCTAATCGTTTTTCTGATATTAATTCCTGTTACTTTTTTTTATAATGCTCGTTTTTTCACAGAAGAGTTACTGCCTAATTTAGGGGAAAAATTAAAATTAATATTTTATATTATGTTGGTTCTAGTAATAATTTTTTTGATGGGGTATTTATACATTAAATATATTTTAAAAAATAAAAAAGTAGAAATCTATAACTATATAATTAATAGTAAATGGTATCGAAGAATAAGAGCGGAGTGGACTCGTTTTAAAAGAAGTTGGTTAATATTAATTCATAAAAAACAGTATTGGCTCTATTTATCTTTTGTAGGCACAGTGGTTTATTGGTTTACTTATTTAGCCTTAGCCCCGTTAATTGTTTGGTCTTTAAACGAGCCAGTTGTTTTTTGGGATTTGATGGGAAAACAACTAATTTATAATTTGGCTCAAACAGTAATTCCAACTCCTGGTGGTAGTGGGGGCTCGGAATTAGTTTTAGGATATTTATTTCATAATACCCTAGGAAATAAAAAAATTGTAGTTTTTGTATTTTTGTGGAAAATATATACTTTTTATTTAACTTTGTTAATCGGTAGCTATTATTTTTATAAATTAATAAAAAAATCAAGAAAGTAATAAATATTTATTAAAATTTATAATTATTTTTTAAAAATAAAATGGCTTGTCCTTGACAAC
>JANQHU010000317.1 GCA_028282485.1 Bacillota bacterium | reverse complement strand
GGCCCCAGTACTCTGGCCGTGGAATACTGCCCGCTACGGCGACTGGCACGAGACCGGGGGAATTGTTTTGGCCGGACCCCAGAATTCCCGTTACGAATTTGACCAACCACCTGCGGGGACTCTCTGGGAACTAAAACTGGCTCAACCCGGCCAAAAGTATCAGCATCTTTATCGGGGCCCCGATCTCAAAAAACCCCGTTTTTCACCCGATGACTCCATGATTAGTTTTTCCGCGGGTAACGAAATTTTCATCTATGATTTAACGACCCACAAAAATAAAAAAATCGACCAGGGACGAGTGGCCGCCTGGTCTCATGATAGTCAAAAAATCCTCTACTTACAAGAAACCGAGGATCCCCAACAGAAAAAAATTTATGATTTCAACTTAAATACTCAGCAGAAAGAATTAGTCTACCCAAAACCATTAAAAATAGCGGATCTCTACTGGGACTCTCAGCACCAGCGGATCTGTCTGTTTGGCAATAAAAATGAAATTTTTATTTTCAATACTGAAAAAGAAAAAATAACACCTATTGTTTATGATAAAGATCAAAATAAACTCCTCAGCTTTGCCCTGGAGCTCCCTGTAATTCGCTTTAACCCCCCTACCGAAACACTCTACTTGGGGCAAAAATTTTCTAAAGGATTTCGCATTTATCAGCTCTCTTTGAAGACTAAACGAATAAGCTTTTTCAAGGCTAAACAACTAAGCTTTCATGATGAAAAATACAACTTTCGTATTAAAGCCAGAAGCCCCTTACTAATTAATAGTAATCTCTTGACCTTAATCTGGCAGAATTTCGACGGAGGCTTTCATTACGAAGCAACCTATTTTGCCGCAGAAGCGGGGCATGAATTGTTTCACAAGCAGCATCCGGAACACCACCACGAACATGAAGAAGATCATCCTGAGGAGCACTGATAAATGGCTTCCGTTTCGGTTAACATCCGTTTTACCGTATACTCTTTTTGGTATGTTTCTCTGGCTTTCAAGCCTAAAACAGCTCGTAACTCTTGATCTTCTATCAATTCAACCAAGGCTTTGGTTAATTCTGTCACATTTCCGGGCTCAATTAAGAGTCCATTTTTTTTATCAATAATTACTTCCGGAATCCCACCAACCCGGGTAGCAATAATCGGTTTGCCGAAGGAGATTCCTTCCAACAACACCAGGGGATGCGTTTCGTGCAAAGAGGGAATCACCAGAAGATCAAAATAATTCAAGTAGGCCGCCACATTAGTTTGGTATCCCGCAAAAGTCACCTGATTTGCCAAATTATTTTGCGTGACAAAAGAATGATATTGAGCTTCTTGGCTACCAGTACCCACAATCTCTAAATGGATCTCCGGATAAGTTTTTGATAACTGCCCAAAGGCCTCCAGCAAAATATGAATCCCTTTGGTTGTTTCCAACCTAGCAATAACCCCGATAATAAGCTTCGGGGCCTTTAAATCATCTTTTGGAGTTAATTCCAGATCATTATGGGGGGCAGCTAACAAATCGGGGACACCATTGGCAATGGTTTGGATCAATGCCTTTTTAATTCCTTTTTTTAATAAAATATCTTTTTCAGCCTTAGCTACCGCAATCACTTTGGTAGCAAAAAAATTACATAAGCGAGCACAAAGCCAATAATCAAACATTTTCATTTCCCCGTGGAAACCATGCACCGTAAACACCAGAGGGATCTTTTTGGGGGTGATCATCCTGGTTAAAAAAAGTAACTCTGGAGCACCATGAATATGAATCAAATCCACTGGTTGACTCTCCAAAATTCTCTTTAATTCTCGAAAAAAGTCTTTCAACCCGCCCAATAAATTCTGATCCAACCGGGTAAATAAATGAATCTTAATCTGATGGGCTTCAAAAGAGCTAAGGGTTTCGCCCGGGGGTGCTAATAGAATTATTTGATATTTATCCGAAAACCCTTTGATTAAATCCAAAAGATGTTTTTCAGTTCCACCAATGCTCAAGTAAGGAATGACATATAAAATAGTCGGCACAATTATTCTCTCCCTATTCCTCGTATAGTTCAACTAATTTTAACATACTGATTTTTTGTTTGAAATAGTTTTTTTGCAAAAATATCACTCTTTCTGTCTCACTGTAAACCCTACTTGCTCCAGGCCAATTTTTTGCAAAATTTCTAGAACTGCCACAATTTCTTGAAAGGCGACCCCCCGGTCCGCCGCAATTATGAGAGGCGCTTTCTGACCGGAATTTTGATATAATTTTCCTAACTCTTGTTTTAATTCTTTTTTAGTGACAAACTTTTTCTGGTAATAAAAACGGCTCTGTTTTGTGATCTCGATAAAAGCTGGTTTAGGCTGTTGCTGCTTTTGTTCCAGGCTGTTAGTCACTTGCGGTACTTGAATATCTAAGGAGCTGCGATTAATAAAAACAGTCGAAAATAAAAAAAAGGCAATTAAAGTAACTAAAACATCAATTAAATTTATAATTTCCACCCGCGGGGCGGAGGGAATAGCGGTTTTTAGAGGCTGCTTTTTCATGGAGCTTCTCCTACTGCAACTTCCTTGAGACTTAAATTATATTCGGCCACATAGCTTTCTAAACGAGCCGTTAAAAAATTGTAAAAAATCGTGGCTACTACTGCAATGATTAACCCACCAGCCGTAGTGATCAAGGCTTCGCCAATCCCGACGCCCATTTCTGCCGGACTAGCTAGTTGTTTTGCCGCTCCTATTAACCGAAAGGATTTGATTAACCCCCCGATTGTCCCTAGAAGACCGAGCATGGGAGCAATAGAGATAATCGTATGAAGCACCGGCAACCCTTTGCGTAAGTTAGCAACTATTAATTCCGGTTCTTTAGTTTCCTTTAAAGGTTGCGCCATGGTTAAATGATAAAAATACAATCTTTCGCCGATTACCGCCAACATCAACACCGAACAGATTAATAGAGGTATCATCAAGATACCTCCCTTATACAATAACTCCATTATTTAATCCTCCAATACAAAGGGAATGCGTACTCGAACTACAGCCTCTACCTCTTGGCCTGCCCGTAAAGCCGGCTGGTACCGCCATTTTCGGACTGCTTTTACTGCTGCTTCATCTAAAAGAGGATATCCCGAAGACTTGAGCACCTCTACCTCCACTACCTCCCCTTTTTTGCCAATTAAAGCTTTTAACTGAACAATTCCGGCCCAATTCCGCTTCCGGGCCAACCAGGGATAAACCGGAGCCACCCGTTTTTGACAAACAGGCAGGGTTAACGGTACAGGAAGCGGTTCCTCTTCTAAAGGAAGCGTTGTCAAGCTGGTTTCTGCCCATTGACTGGGCTGCTTAGGCTGACCTTGCGGTTGAATTTCCCGATTGTGATTAACATTTTTTTCTGGTTGGTTTATACTTTTAATTTGATCTTGCTTAACTTTTTTTGATAGTAAACCTTTAGCCTTTGCTCCTTCTTCTTGGTTTTTTTGATTCTCTTTTGGAGCTTTTCTCTGCCCCTTAGCAAATTGGGATCGCACTTTCGGGATTGGACAAAGGCGCGTCGACTTGAATTTATCCTTTTTATTAATAATCTTTTTTGTAAAATGAATTTCGGGACTCGGCAGCGTGATTAATCGAAACCCGAACCTTTTAGCCTTTGATAAAGGCGGCTCTTTGGCAACCGGGTTTCTCCCCAAATCCATAATTATTAATAAAATTAGATGAAAAACGAGGGAAGCTAAGAGGAAATAAACCCTCTTAGCCATAACCTTATTTCTAAAATTCATACTCAACTGCTAATTTCACTTCTCTTCCCGGCATCGGATAGCCATTGTGAATGACATATGAATCATTTAGTAAATTATTCACCCCTAAAACCAGTTGCCAATTATTACCGTAACGGTAAGCTAGATGAGCATTCCATAATTGATAATCCGGCATCTCGGTAAAGCCTTGTGGGCTCCGCCCGCTGACTAAGTGCCAGGTAAGTCCAGATTGAAAAGCTCCGTAAGTGCCGTTAATTCCCAAGGTAATATCTTGTTGACCAAAATAATTTTTGGCTAAGGTATAATCTCCCGTTGCTGCTTCATAGCTCTTTTGATCCAAGTACTGATAACGTACTTTACTTTGAAGGAAAGAATTCCAATTCTTTTGCCAGGCAATAGTTAACCCATTTAAGCGTAATCGGTCAAAATTCACTACCGTATAAGTGAAATCCCCTTCAGGATCATCCCAACGAATTCCATTGCTCACCATGCTACGAAAGAGATTTACAGTCAGTTTCTGACTTTCATCCTGCCACTGGCCTGACAAATCAAAGCGTTCTCCTTCTTCCGGTTTCAAATCCGGATTACCAGTCATCCCGTAAGCCGGTTGGTCCCAATAGAGATCATTAGCCGTCGGGGCTCGAAAGGCTTTACCATAACCCGTTTTAAAAGTTAAATGATCATTATAATTATAAACTAAATTAACCCGCGGGGAAAGGGGGGAGCTAAAAGCATTACTCTGATCCCATCTCAGCCCGGT
>JANQHU010000296.1 GCA_028282485.1 Bacillota bacterium | reverse complement strand
AGATTAACCCACACCGCATTTTCAGTCACCTCTTTGCGAACTATCACTTCGCTTTGGTAATTATTTAGTTAACTAATCTGAAAATGTATGCTCTCCTATTCCAGTGGAGGGTCAGGTGGAGCAAAACAGTTAATATGAAAGAGATTCGGCCCATCCAAAGTAACTTTTTGGGTATTATTGCCGTACTCGGGAAAAGTAAAAATCGCAGCCGGATCTTCCCGGATATAAAACGCTTGATAACTACCCGGCACCACTCGAGCAAAAGTAAACCGCCCGTCAGCATTGGTAGTAGTCGCCAAGACCGCTCCGTTAACCCCGCGCAATTCCACTGTAGCCTCTCTTTGCAAAAGATTATTATATCTGACCGTACCTTCCACAAAAGCAGTGGAATTACTACCGCCACTTCCCCCACTACCACAGCTGGTCAGGAGCAACGTGAAGGCTATCACCACGACTAATTTGAACCGACTCCTTTGGTTCATTTTCATAGCAAATCCCTTCCATTCTTTAACCTTAGCCGTTTAAGGATTCTTCCCTATATATTACAAATTAGACACGTTTGCCAAAAATCCTTTCGTTATTTCAAGGAGTTTTCCGAGTAAATTTCTTCCCGCAAAACTCCAACAAAAGGCAAATTCCGATACTTTTCGGCGTAATCTAAGCCGTAGCCAACTACAAAAACATCTGCAATATTAAAACCATTATAATCTGGAGTAATATCAACTAACCGTCGGCTCGGTTTATTTAACAAAGTGCAAACCGCCAGCGAAGCCGGACACCGGGAACGTAAATTATCTAATAAGTATTGCAGGGTCAGCCCGGTATCAATAATATCTTCTACCACAATAACATCCTTATTTTCCAGACTAACATCCAAATCTTTTAAAATCTTTACCGTACCGCTGGATTTAGTGGATTGACCATAGCTAGATACCGCCATGTAATCACAATAAAGAGGCAGGGCAATTGCCCTGGTCAAATCGGCAAAAAAAGGAACGGACCCTTTTAAGATACCAATGCAAACCGGACTCTTGCCCTGATAAGTTACTGTTATTTCGGCGGCTAATTCTTTCACGCGCTGGTGCAATACTTCTTCCTTGATTAAGACTTCTTGGATATCTTTCTTCATTTTTTAAAAGCCCTCCATTAACTTTTACTGCTCTCCCCTTTCCGAGAGGAACGAATCATGGCAATCTGCCCGGTACGCACAATTTCACGGATACCATAAGGTTTAAAAAGGGCAATAATGGCATCCACCTTTTCGTGCCCTCCCGTAATCTCCACAATCACCGCTCTACTACTAACATCGACAATTTTGGCGCGAAATATATCGACGATTTGGAGAATTTCCGCACGATTTTGGGAATTTGCAGCCACTTTGATCAAGGCCAACTCCCTTTCCACCGCATCTCGAGCCGGGAGATCATTAACTTTTACCACATCAATTAATTTATATAATTGCTTTTCAATTTGTTCTAATTCCAACTCATCTTCGGCATCCACTACAATAATCATGCGGGATAAACCAGCTTCTTCCGAACTCCCTACGGCAATACTCTCAATATTATAACCCCGCCGACTAAAAAGGCCAGCTACCCGGGTTAGCACTCCAGAATGATCTACTACTAAAGCTGAAATAATATGTCGCATTAGCTGTTCACCCCAATCATTTTATTGATCGCTCCATTTGATGGAACCATTGGCAAAACATTTTCTTCACGTTCTACGT
>JANQHU010000252.1 GCA_028282485.1 Bacillota bacterium | reverse complement strand
AAGCCAGTTGAGTTAATTAAAATAGCAAAAAGAATGGGAATTGATATATCAAAGATAGGTTGGAATAAGTCACCTATTCCGCATTTGGGTGGGCATGCTGATGAGTATTATAAGTATGTTAGAAATTTGTTAGAAGAAGTTTATAGATTTTATGAATTAGGTGGTAAAAATTGGACAAAAATAGAAATGGAGAAAGCTTTACAGAGTGTTGTGGGAGATTTAATTGAGGCAGTATCTTCCGGAGCGGTAAAATTATATAAAAATAATTGAGGAGGATTAAAAGAATGAATTATTATATTTGGGAACATTTTACTAATGGTAGCACTAAATTTTTTGATTGTGGAATAGAAGAATTTGAAGGTTGGTTGGATATTTGTTGGTTTACCGGAGAAAAAATTGACCAAAAAAAATTACCAAATCCTATAATTTATAATACGGATAGTTCAATGAACCCAGAAGATTTCCCTTTACATAGTGATTCATCTTTTTTAGTTTCAGACAAGATTTTAAATATATTAAAAGCATTAGAAATTGTAGGTTTTGATTATTATCCTGCAAAAATAATTAAGTCTAAAAAAAAGATTTATAATAATTATTATGTCTTAAATATTTTAAATGTGTTAGATTGTTTGGATAAAGAAAAGTCAAAATTTAAAATAAAAGAGTTTGGACCTGCTAAAGTATATATGTTTAAAAAAATAAGCTTTAGCGAAGATAAAATACCTAAAGATGTAAAAATTTTTAGAATTAATGAAAGTACTAATGTCTTTATTAATCAAGAAATTAGAGATGCTTTTATTAATGCGGTTGTAACAGGAGCAGAATTTATACCTATTGAAAAAGGACAGTCTTTATTTGGTAATTATGAAGAATAAAGTAGTCTACTCCAGAAAATAACCCGGTCTACAACTGATAAATTAATCTACACCCCGGTGAAAGCCGCTGCTTTTCGCTTACAGGAGCAAGACCAAAAGCGGCAGGTGAAAATTGAATTTAATCTCCAGGGCCGGGCCCGCCTCCAGGTAGTGGGAGCCGATGGTCAAGAGTATTTTCGCAAAGAATATACCACTAATAAAGAGGGCAGCCGCATAGCGAGAGTGGATCTTACTACAGCTCCAAATCAGTTGTACCGGGTTACCTTCGATCTCGCAGCCACCCCCAAGATAGCCACGGCATTCAATAATCTCTTTCGAGTTGCCTGGGGCGAACGGGAAGCCCGGTTTGGGGAGTTTTACACCCAGCCGATTCAGTTAAAGGAAAGCGCCCGGATTGTCAATCTAACCTGGCAGGGCACAGGAGTAGCCTTCGAAATCTCCACGGATCAGGGGAAGACTTGGGAGAGACTCGCAAACGGGCAAGCCCGGGTCTTAAAAAACCCCGGCCAGAAACTGGTCTTAAGAGGATTACTCACCCTAGCCGCGAATACGGTACTAGATAGTTACCGCCTGGAGATAAACCCCACGGGCTTCTCAGTCTATACGGGCAAGTGGCTGGAGCAAGATATTGGCCTAGTCTATTTCGGCGGTCGGTGGTACGACCCGGAGAT
>JANQHU010000241.1 GCA_028282485.1 Bacillota bacterium | reverse complement strand
CGCCTACGCTATCATCTTTTAAGGAAGTAAAGACCACCTGATTACCAACCAGGCCGTTAATAATCAAACGACCGTTCACCATAATCTTCCCGTATCTGCTAAACTTCACAATCGTTCCTTGCTCTAACGTTAATGTAGCCCCGGGGGCAATAGTCAAACTATTAACCAAATAGGGGCTAGCCGTACTACTCCAAGTGGTATCCGTCTCAATTGTCATAATTCCAATTTCTGTGGCTCCCCAGGCGGGATGAATTGTCCCCCAAAATAAAAAAAATACAACAACTAAAAAAAGCATAGTTTTTTGCATTCGCGGCAATAACTGCATATATTTCACCTCATCATCCTGATTTACCAAACAATAAAATATTAAATTAATGGCGTAAGTTAAAAAACACCTCACAATACAAATTTTAACATAAATTTACATAAAAAACAACCAAAATCCTTTAATAAATTAAAAATTTTTAGTTTAATGTTATGAATTTTGCAAAAATATAAAATCTCGCAAAATAATCATTTTATATCATCCAATATTTTATTAGTAAAGTTTTCAATTACTTCAAAGAATTCAATTGCATCCTCAAGCTGTTTTTGTGCTTCTTCTTTAGAAGCAATATAAAAATCATTGTAATCACTTTCGTTTCTAATAAAACTAGCTTCGCTAATTATTTTAAAAAATTTTTTATCAATTTTGCCCGGTTTTATATAATGTTGATTAAAATAAGAGATTACTCCTGAGTGTTTCTTAAAATCAATACCTACTAATGCTAAAACTGCACGCATAGCGTGAAATATTGAATAATAGGCTCGATTATTTGCTACTTTGTAGTAACCATTTTTTATTAATTCCTCAGCTGCTAAATAATTTTCTTTCGCATTAGTAAGCCGATGCTTAGCTAACTCAACATTGCTATTCTCAAGCACTAATTTTCACTCCTTGCTTTTCGATGTTTTTAAAAAATCCTGAGGCGTTTTTAAATTTAAGGAATTCTTGATAATTTTGAATTATTGGAGATATTAAAATATCGTGTTCAAAGTTTATCTCACAAACTGTATCCAAAACTATATCTCGTAATTCATTAATACGCTCTTTTTGGGTATCTACCAATATCATAATATCAATATCCGATTCTTCATCCTGATTACCAATAGCATAGGAACCGAACAAAATAATTTGTACTAATTCATCTAAAAATATTTTTTTTATTTTCACCGCAAATTCGTTTAAATACTCATTTAATGTACTTTGCTCAATCAAAATACCAATCACCTCTTTATTTAAGTACTGTCAAACACAATTTTGTTGTCCATAAAGTACTACTATTTTTTTGATTAATTACCTTATTATTATTTTTACTTAATTCTTGCTATTTTGTTTATTTCCTTCTGAAACGACAACAACTCACATCCCTTCCGGAATGAAAATATATCCAAATTGTCCCGCATTAAATATTGTTTTTTGGGTTAAATTATGGTAATATTGATGTATTTGAAATTATAGGACAAGAATATATTTAGGGGGATCGAAATGGCTACTACGAATGTTATGAAAGCTGGCCCGATGTTGAATGCCTATCCGGATAGCATAGGTGGAACGTTGAAAGAGATTGTCGAATTTTTAGAAAATCCGCAGCTAAAGGATGTTTTTCAATCATTTTATATTTTACCCAGTCTTTTTAATACGGATTTGGACCGCGGTTTTTCGGTAATTGATTATGAATTAAATGAGCTCTTCGCTACCGCCGCAGACCTAAAGGCCCTCCAAGACCTAGGAATTGCCTTTAAATTTGATTTTATACTGAATCATGCCTCAGTTTTATCAAAACAATTTCAAGACATTTTAAAAAACGGGGAAGCTTCTGAGTACAAAGACTTTTTTATTAATTGGAATCAATTCTGGGAAGGCTATGGTGAGATGACTCCCGAGGGCTATATCGAACCTCATCCGGAACTAATCAAAGATATGTTTTTTCGCAAGCCGGGACTCCCGATTTTAAATGTGCGGATGCCGAATGGAAAAGAAATTCCCTATTGGAATACCTTTTATCAAGAAGTAAAGTATGAAAAAATTGACGCCCAAGATCTAATGGACGCAATGCCGATCCAATTCGCCTCTGCCGAAGCTCTGGCTTCCTTAGTCAATGAAGCTCTGGCAAACGGGCAAAAACCCAAAGCGATCGACCTAGGTCGATTTAGCAGTTACCAAGCAAAGGTTATCAATTTACTAGAGTCCCGCCGCAAATATTTAGGACAAATGGATTTGAATATTAAATCACCCTTAGTCTGGGAGTTTTATGAGGATACCTTGCAAAAACTAGCCACCTATGGGGCCGAAATTGTCAGATTAGACGCTTTTGCTTATGCTCCCAAAGAACCTGGGGCCCGCAACTTCTTAAACGACCCGGGAACCTGGGATTTGCTCGAAGGGGTCAAAAAATTGGCCGAAAAATATCACTTAACCTTGCTCCCGGAGATCCATTCGAAATATGAGGAAAAGATTCATGAAAAAATATCTGAAAAAGGATTTATGACTTACGACTTTTTCTTGCCAGGATTGATTATTGATGCCTTCGAAAGACAAACCAAAGAGACCTTACTGCGTTGGATTAATGATATTCAAGAAAAAGGCATTCAGGCTGTCAATATGTTAGGTTGCCATGACGGAATCCCCCTCTTAGATTTAAAAGGTCTTTTGGCAGATGAACAAATCGAAAGCCTCATTGAAACTGTTAAGGGTCGAGGCGGTTATGTAAAAGATTTACACGGGAAGAAAAATATTTATTATCAAGTAAATGCTACTTATTACAGTGCTTTGGGCGAAAACGACCAAAGGATGCTGCTGGCCCGGGCTCTCCAAATCTTTATGCCTGGCAAACCCCAAGTATGGTACCTCGATCTTTTTGCCGGCAAGAATAATCATGCCGCCGTCGAAAAAGCTGGTTCCGGGGGCCATAAAGAGATTAACCGTACCAACTTAAGCCTGGAGCAGATTCAAGCTGATTTAGAGAAAAAAGTAGTCAAAGAGCAACTGGCTCTCCTGCAATTTAGAAATACTTGTCCCGCTTTTGGTTTTGAGGCCCAGTTAACGGTGTTAGATTCGGCTGACCATATTTTAAAATTAACCTGGGAAAACAAAGGTTATACTGCTACTTTAGAGGCTAATCTACAAGACTATACTTACCAGATTAACGCAACCGATGCTCAGGGAAAGGTGACTCATTCATTTTAAACCTTTAACTTACTTAGCAGATAAATCTAAAAAAAAACTCAGTTAGAAATTTAGGGGATAAAAAAATTTCTGCTGAGTTTTTTATTTTTAAATTAATTCAAATTCACCCCACATATTGAACCAATTTCATCATCATCAAACCAAATCTGGGAATATTTAAATATAACTTCCCATCCTCTTGAGTCCAGGGCTGATAAAAGGCATTACCTACCCAATCACGGCCACCATAGATAGCATCTTGGCTACAAAAAAGCTGCTCCCATTGGCCATGCTGCCCTCCGGTATAAACCCCATATTCATGGTTTCCAAAGTCCCGGTCACTCAGATTGACTGCCACTAATACAACATTATTACCGCCCGGCTGATAACGTTTAAAAGCCAAAATTTGATGAGCGTCATCCTGATGTACAATATCCAGGGTTTCACTTCTGAGGGCAGGATTATTCCATCTGATCCAGTTAACATCCCGGACCATAGTACGCATGGGCATACCAATGCTATCTCCAGCTACGGCCCAATTAAACCGATGTCCATCAAATTCCGAATCATGCCACCAGCCTGGCATATGACATTCTTGCCCCATAAACATCATGGGGTTTCCCATGGCCGCAACATTTAAAGACCAGCCTAACCTGGCTTTTTCACGAGCATATTCATTAGCGCGCCCCCCGAAAAACTCAGTAAAATAGCGATGCCTATTATTCACATCGGGATTATTAATAGTAGCCCCTTTTTCCCCATCAGTACATTCGTCATGGGAGCCCAACAGGTACTTTACCAAACGCCATTGTTTTTCATAATTATGCCCGTAACCAAAATTCTTCCCAATAATATATTTGATCTTTTCTAAAGGGTCCCCATATTCAGGGTGAAATTGATAATCCATTGCTTTTTGAAACTCGTGATGGGAATCAACAAACCAGATAGCATCAAATCCGGCATTATTAATAATCGTATCATGTTCCGGCAGATGTTCGGCAATAATGTACTTATCGGGAAACTCCTCCCTCAGACACCAAGTTAGATGTTGTAAAAATTCCCAACCATCGTTACCCCAACCTTTATGACTCTCAATCTCTCTAGTAGCATCTAAGCGAGCTCCATCTACATTGTAATCCCTAAAATACATTTTGGCATTAGCAACCAAGTAATCTTTAACTTCTTGTTTCCAAAAAGCGGGGCTAGGCCCCCAAGGAGTCTGATGATCCGACAAATAAATCTGCTGACCTTCAACATCATAATTTAAAAAAGGATTATCAGTAGGTTTGCCTGCATCATAGGCGTTACTTACATGATTGTAAACTAAGTCTACCAAAACAGCTAACCCCATTTGATGCGCTTCATCAATGAATTCGCGAAACTCCTGAGGCTTACCATAGGCTGATTCCAGGGCAAAAAAATAAGTCGGTTCATACCCTAAAGACTGATTTCCTTTAAACTCTTGTACCGGCATTAACAAAATAGCATTAAACCCTAAATCGCGAATATAACCTAATTTTGCTTTGAGATGTTTAAACTTAGCAATTCGATCCGGCAGCTTGGCAATCTCTTCACTAAAATCATCATTAGTGCCAGCAAAAGTGCCCGGATGCAGTTGATAAATAATAAAATTTTCATAGTAAGGCGTCGCAAATGGCGCCCAGTCATAATTAGGCTCCACAATAATCGCAGCATTTCTGGGATCTTCCGGATTGGAATGAACTGTATCTTTAGCAGCCGGATCAATCTTTCTTAATTTTGCTTCGTTATCAGTGGTATTATTCGGTGGCACAATCAAAAAACGGTATTTATCATTAACACCGACATTTTTAATGGTCCCCTGCCAATAATCGCCATCCATTTTACTTAATCTATTTTCCGCTACTTTTTGCCATTCTTCTTTTTCAAAAACAGTATATACCTCTTGGGCATTGGGAGCCCATACTCGAAATATACATCCATCTCCGTTAACCTTAGCCCCTACTTCCGTATAATAATCCACATTCATTCTCCAGCCTCCAAATTATTTCTACTAATTCGGTCTATTTTATATCTTTTATTTTTTAGCAAGTTTTTAATTTTTATGTATCCCTTACTCAAAAAATCCTTCCCGCCAGCGCAGTAACACTTTTTTTCCCGCAAAAGCCACTCCCATCTCTAAAATCTTAGCCACGCCCCGTTCCTTTAGTTCTATAGCATAAGCTTTTTTCCCAATCTGCTCCAAAGCCGCGGCAGCACATTTCTCCAAGTCTTCCCCCTCGTCTGGCTCCACTTTTTTAAACTCAAAGATATAACCAGTTTTGCCAGTAGCTTCCCGGGGAATAATCATTACGTCATACCTCCCGTAACCACTTTCCCGGTTCGATTTGATTTCATACTGGTCATTTAAAGAGATTAGCAATCCCAAGACAAAGGCATGGTAGACCTTTTCACTCTCTTCCCCGGTGGGGTCAAAGTAGCTAAAGGTTTTCACCACAAATTCTTTTAAGATTTTTTCAAAAGTCTTTATGTCATTGTTAATTAAGCTTTTTTTCAGGAGTTCGTATTTATCATTATAGATACTCTCGCTAAACCAACTTTTGATAATCTGGCGGTATAAAAGGCGTACTTCTATATTCGGAATGGCTAAATGGCAGA
>JANQHU010000238.1 GCA_028282485.1 Bacillota bacterium | reverse complement strand
ATCTAAAGAGGTTATAAATCAATTTTTAGACTATTTTATTTCGTTTTTACCTAACGATATCAAGGAGAAACTAATATTTTTCTCCTGCGAAAGTTGAGTGAAGAATTTGTAAAAGAGGATTAAAGCTAAAAATATATTCTCATAAAGCACTTATATGGAGAGTGTTTTTGAGTATTATCTAATTAAATTTGCAACAAGTTTCTGAATATGGTAAAAATACCTTTCAGGAAATTGTCAGAAATAGTTATTTAAAGGATAAAATTGTAGAACTGGGCCAGATTGATCAGTTAACTGATCAAGAAATCTATAAAGAAGGCCGGGCAGCTTTTCTTCATGACGTGGAAATTGGTAATGTCACATTAACTACCTATGATAAAGGGGCGGCTTTTGAAGAGCTAGTGGAACTTTTAAGTGAAGATAATAAGAAACCGCTTACAATATACATGGGGGATGCACTGGGAGACGGTAAAGATGATGAACAAGTTATGATAAAAAATCCTGATGTTGGGGTTGGAGTAATGTACTGTACTGAAAAAAAAGGCCAAAACATTTCTGAGCAAAAGCGGCCTCATATTCAAACAAAGGCTACGCATCAAGTAGAATCCTATCAAGAAGTAAATACATTTTTGAGTCGCATAATATATATTATGTAAACTAGATTATTGTTTTTAAGGTTTTGTTAAAGCTTGTATCCTCTGATATAAATATCTAGTTCTTGCTCTTGTAAGCTGTCTTAAGGCGATCACAAATTTATATTCACTATTTGTCAAATTAGCAATTTTATTTCTTAATGCCAACCAGTTTAATTGATCTTTTTTTTCTAATTCTGCTTGATTACTTAAACTAATTAATTCACAATAAGCTTTTCCCATTTCTCTATCATAAATTGATAAAGTTTGATCATTAACAATTACTTTTTCAATTTTAGTAAATGCTTTTTGGGGATTAAAACTAGGCCTAAAAATCTGATAGGCATCTTCATATTTTTTTATTAAGTTCTTTAATCCCATCTGCTTTTCTATTTTAGTGAACCTAGGATTTTTACTAAGATAGTAGTTGATTCCTCTTCCGGCACTATCTACCGCAGTTAATTCTGCTTCTGCCTTAACTAATTCTCTAATAATTTCTAAGGAGGCATTTTCGGCGGCATACATTAATGCAGTTCTATTATAAATAAAAGGAGTCATAATCCAACTCTGGGCTTTTGTTGTTTGCTCATTAACCGAGTACCCTAAAGCTATCAACTTTTTTACTGCCGCATAATTATTCATATGAGCTGCATACATTAATAAATTTTTATTATACTCTGTCTTTAATTTCTCTTTTGAAAAGTATTTATGAATCTCTGCGATATTTTTTTCATTATCAATAACTAAAGAAGCTGATTCATAGTTAAATTTATTTTTGCTCTTATTCCAATTTACCTTACTCCCTTTATTTATTTGGGCATTAATACTATTAAGGATATTCTTTTTTTGATAATTCCTTTTAAAATAAGTTGATATAACCATATAAGAATTAAGAATTTCCCAAACGGCATTTTTACCCATTATTTCTGCTTGTTTTTCAGCTATATTGTAAGATTTAATATAAAACTTTTTTAACTCTTGAGCAGTTAAGTTAAGATGCGAAGGCAAAGTTTGATATTCTCGTAAATTCCAAATATCTTGATAAGCCCAGCTTTTTAAAAAAGCTTTTAAAACAGGAAAATCTCTTTCTTTTTGGTCATCAATCAATGTCCAAGGTCTTAAAATAGCTTTTGTAGCTCCATAATCACCTGCCATTACCGCATTAGTGTGGGAATGCATAGTTCCACTATTTGGAGGTTCTTGTCCCATTATTTTAGCCAAACACGAAAGGTAGGCTTTATAAATAGTAAAGTCTTTATTAGCTAAAAGTTCATTTAAGCTCAGATAGACTTTTAATGTCGCTACTCCTTCTAAGGAACCATCAGAATTAATCTTTATTATATTTCTAATTCCTGAATTTCTATCAAAATTATCAACTTCACTTATATAATAATAATTATCTCGATACTTAAAAACATTATTAATCCACCAGGACCAATATGTACCGTAAGTTAAACCATTACATGGATAAAAGAAATTTGCACTATTCGGCTCATCATAATCTAATTCTAATATATCTTTTAAATCTTTTTTTTCTTTATCTAAAAGATATCCCGTATATATTTTCCCTCGCCACGAATGCCAGCGAGTATGATATATTAATCTTTTTTTCACTCCATTTTTGAAGATAATATCTTTATATATTAAGTAGGCCCCTTCCCCTAAGTCAGCTAGTAACTTCCAATTCAACCACTTGATTTCTTTATGCTTAAAGTCATTTTTAAAAGTTACCTTATTCGAATCAATATTTAAAACAGAAATCGTGGAACTACTTTCATGAGATAAAAACTTTTTTACATAAAGTTCTTTGATAATATTACTTAATCGAACATTTTTAGAGTCAATTACTTGGGGTAAAAATAAATAACTAGCTAAATTATTACCTTTAGCAGTCACCAGATTACTTCCTATTAAAATAAAACAAATCCATAAAAATAAAATAATTTTTTTTAATTTTGTCATAGTGACCTCTTTTAATTCAAATAAACTCTTCTCAGACCCCGAATCGCATTACAAAGATAAATCGCTTCTGCCTTTTGGAGATCTCTGATGGATAGCTGTGCTTCTTTAACCTTGGGCAGTTTCTTCATTAAATGTTGTCGGTAAATTCCGTTGAGCAGGCCGCAGTCAACGGCAGGGGTTAGATATTCTTTTCCATTACGAATAAAAAGATTATGAGTAGCCCCTTCGGTAACCTCTTCGGCATCATTTAAGAGAATCAGATCCGCTAAACCCCGGGCGACTGCTTCTTGTGATAATTGATTAAACAAACTTCTATTGGTAGTTTTATAATACAAAAAGGGATTCTGGGGGTTAACCCGTGCAGCGGCAAAATCAATTAATAAAGGGTCTGCTTTTTTATTATTAGTAACATTTATCGCTATTTTCTCTAAACTTACCTGCCCGTCTTTTTGCAGACAGAGGCGTACTTTATATTTAGCTCCTTTAGCAAAAGTAGTACTAAAATCATAAAGCGAACCTTTGATTTTTATAATATCTACCGGATAATCAAAATAAGTAGCAGCTTCGGTAAGGCGTTGCAAATGCTCCTCTAAAAAAGGATAGCCCTGGTTCCACAAAATACTTTCCAATACATCAAAATCCTGAGGCGGTGTCGTCAAAAAATCCCCTTTCAACCGACATTCAGCGTATTCCTTTGTGGCTTCGGAATCCCAGACTACTCCCCCCCCTACTCCCATCTCCCCACTTGATCCTTGCACCGCAATGGTGCGAATAGCCACATTAAAGACCGCGTTCCGGCGGGGCGTGATATAACCAATGGTCCCCGTATAAACTCCCCGGGGCTCCGCTTCTAATGCACGGATAATTTCCATAGCCCGGATTTTCGGGGCTCCGGTAACCGAACCACAGGGAAAAAGAGCTTCAAAAATCTTGAAAAAACTCATTTTTTTACGTAATTTAGCGGTGATGGTAGAGGTCATCTGCCAAAGGGTTTGGTATTTTTCGATTTCAAATAACTGAGGGACCTTCACCGAACCAATTTCCGCAATTCGCCCTAAATCATTACGAATTAGATCCACAATCATTAAGTTTTCGGCTCGGTTTTTCTCATCTTGTTGCAGCCATTTTTGTAAGTTTAAGTCTTCCGTGAGGTTACGGCCTCGTTGCACGGTGCCTTTCATTGGCTTGGTGGTGATTTGGCGATTATTAATGCGAAAAAAAAGTTCCGGCGAAAATGATAAAATACTCTGATAAGGAGTATTCATAAAGGCCCCATAAGAAACTGCTTGTTTCCTTTTTAAAGATTCGTATAAACCAAAGGGTGTCTTGGTTAAATGGAAAGAATATTTCCCAGTATAATTTATTTGGTAAACGTCGCCGTTCCAAATATAGTCTTTGATTCTCTTAATTTGGGCGGTGTAAATCGCTAATAACTCTTCCTCGGTCACTTCTTTTGAGTGGGAAAAAGTCAAGGTAGTTTTGGAGACGTGGGCCATTGGGTCATCCCTGGGAGGAGTCTCCGTTTTCGGAAAAGCCTGCCCCAAGTTGATGGTAAACTTTCCGGTCAGATGATTAAAAATAATTAATTCCCGGTAGACTCCTAACCAGGCTATAGGAACACCGATAGCTTGCACAGGTGAAAATTTTTTTTCAAAATAATAACCACATTCATAATTAAGAT
>JANQHU010000219.1 GCA_028282485.1 Bacillota bacterium | reverse complement strand
TAAACTCGTTAACTCCTTTATTTTTTTAGAATTTTTGTTATTTTTTGTATATCTATTAACTTGTTGGTAAAATTTGTATTGAAAAACGCTCGTTTATAGAAGGAGAAGATTTTTTTGACTAAAAATTCCAAGAAAAAAATGGGTTGAATATAAGTATATGGAGGATTATTTTAAAAGAAAAGGTTTACACAAAATTATTGACAGACCTATTTTAATTAGTAGTTTTATATCCACGATTAAAAAACGTCGATTAAACCTCTTGGATTCTATTAAAAATATATTTGAAGGCACTCCTGTTTTAAGCTAAACGAGAGTGCCTTTCAGTTTTATATCACTGACCAGTAACCATTTGCTGTTTACAGTAAATTTTTTTTTTATGTATTGACAAATGTACTAAATTAAGTTACCATAACAAATAGGAAATGTTTTATACATTACTAATTTAATCAATTTAAGGAGGATTTATTATGAATCAAATGGTAGAATTGAAGGAACAAGAATTATTTGAAGTAGAAGGTGGCCACAATCATTTAACTGCCGAAGCTTCTATTAACATTGGAGGGGTTTTTGGTAACATCCAATCTTTTAATAGTGCTACAGCTCATAGCGAAGGTACTAGTTGTGCTACTTCTATTAGTATTGTGAATATTTCTTCTTTTGGAGCATACTTTTGTACTTCTGCTTCTGTTTATTAAAATTAATTAATGTTTAGAACTTAATAAATTTTTTAAACTAATTAAAAAGTTTTGTTTAAGCCTACTTAAACAAAACTTTTTTAATGTCAGCCCAGCATGGACGCTTTCCAGGGGTAGTAAGCCTCTGAAAACTATTCTAATAATCTTTAGTCGTGTTTGCGAATCGCCTTGGCAAAAAACTCTGAAAGCGGAAAGTCCTAAGTATAGATTGATAGTTTCAAAATGAGTATCGTAGTGATATGATGGAGGAATTTTTTATGAACCCTTTTAAAAGATATATTTGTATTAAACAACATGATATAACCGATTGTGCGGCGGCTTGCCTGGCGACTATTTGTAAACAATATGGCTTAAAAATCCCTATTGCTAAGATTCGGGAGATTGCCGGGACGGATAAACAGGGGACTAATGCTTATGGGGTGATTAAAGCAGCCCGAAGTTTAGGGTTAAGCGCCAAAGGAGTGAAAGGTGACCAGGAGAATTTTTTTAGTAAGTTTCCCTTGCCAGCTATAGCCCATGTCGTAGTAGATAATTCTTTACTGCATTATGTAGTTATTCATAGTATCAAAAAAAACAAGATTTTAGTGGCTGATCCAGGGAAAGGATTAGTTAAATATACTCCAGAAGAATTTTTTAAGATTTGGACCGGAGTTTTAATACTCATGGTACCTGATATTAAGTTTCAAAAAGGGGATGAGACTAAGGGGCTTTTTACTCGTTTTTTTAACTTAGTAACCCCACAAAAAAGATTACTGCTTAATATTTTTATGGCTTCTTTAGTGATTACCTTTTTAGGAATTCTGGCCTCTTTTTATTTTAAATTTATGTTAGATGATATTTTGCCTTACGGTTTAAGCAAAACCTTACATATCATCTCTGGTGGAATTATATTACTTAATATATTTAAATATATACTAACAGCCTTTCGCGCCCATCTGTTTTTATATTTAAGCCAACGTTTGGATATTCCTTTAATATTAGGCTATTATCAACATGTTTTGGACTTACCCATGAATTTTTTTGGCACTCGTAAAGTAGGGGAGATTATTTCCCGGTTTATGGATGCAGGAAAGATTCGGGAAGCCATTTCGGGGACGACTTTGACAATGATGATTGATACCTTAATGGCAATAGTAGGTGGTATTATTTTATATATGCAAAATGCTACTCTTTTCGGCATAACAATGCTGATTGGGGTAGCCTACGGAATTACCGTTTTTATTTTTAATAAGCCATTACGGGAGAATAACCGTCATCAGATGGAAGATAACTCACAACTTATTTCCTATATGGTTGAATCTTTAAATGGAATTGAAACAATTAAAGCCTATAACGCCGAAAAGGTGGCTAATTTAGAAACCGAAGATCGTTTTGTAAAATTATTGCGTAGTATTTTTAAAGGAGGTTGGCTCAGCAATATCCAGGGAACAGCAACGGGCTTTTTAGCCACAATAGGCGGAGTGCTTATACTCTGGGTAGGAGGGGTAAATGTCATTCAAGGGCAGATGACCATTGGCCAGTTATTAACATTTAATGCTTTGCTAGTCTACTTTTTAGATCCCATAAAAAACCTAATTAATTTGCAACCGATGTTACAAACTGCAATAGTGGCTTCGGACCGTTTGGGAGAAATTTTGGATCTAGAACTAGAAAAATCTGAAAGTGAGGAACTCAAGAAACTAAAACCAACGTCCTTACGAGGAGAAATTAAGTTTAAGGACGTTAATTTTCGTTATGGTAGCCGCGACTTAGTTTTAAGAAACATAAATCTTAATATTGCCCCAGGCGAAAAAATTGCATTAGTAGGTGAAAGCGGCTCAGGAAAAACTACTTTAGTTAAACTTTTATTAAATTTTTATACTGCAGAAAAAGGGGAAATTTTGATTAATGGGTATAATGTTAAAGATATTAATTTAGAAATATTACGGGAAAAAATAGCTTATATTTCTCAAGATATCTTTTTATTTAGTGGTACCATAGAAGAGAATTTACGCTTAGCAAATTCAGTAATGAGCATGGAAGAATTAATAAACGCCGCTAAATTAGCTAAAGCTCACGAATTTATCAACGAAATGCCATTAAGGTATAATACGCGCTTAGAAGAAGGAGGTTCTAATTTATCAGGAGGGCAAAAACAACGTTTAGCGATAGCCCGGGCAATTTTGAAACAGCCGGATATTTTAATAATGGACGAAGCAACCAGCAATTTAGATTCCATCTCCGAAAAAGCTATAGAGAGAACTATCAATGAATATAGTACCGGGATAACCACCTTAATTATAGCTCATCGCCTAAGTACCATTAAGCGTTGTAACCGGATTTTTGTAATTGAAAAAGGAGAAATTATAGAAGAGGGAAGCCATCAGGAATTGATGAGGCAACGAAGTAAGTATTATGAATTATGGCGAGAACAGCTTCCGGAGAATGATTTTTAATACTTTCGGGCAAATACCCTAAAAAAAATAAAAAATGATGAGAAAGGATTAATTTAATGCGCGGAATAATTCAGGAATTCAAAGATATCACAAATAGCCGGGAATTATTAGAAGCAAAACCGAGCCCGTTTATTGCCATTTTTATTTATATTTTAATAGCGATATTATTAATTACAACCATCTGGGCTTATTATGGGGAGGTAGATATCCCTATAAAAGCTACAGGGGTAGTCCGGCCAGAGAAAAAAATTAGTAGAATTCGTAATAAAGTAGCAGGAAAAATAATCGCTATATATTACGAAGAAGGCAAAAAAACAACAAAAGATCAAGTTCTCTATAAAGTAGAAACAACTATATTTGAAGTCGAAAAAAAAGCTTTAATGGCAGAGAATACAAAATTAAAAAGTAATTTAGCAGATTTAATAATTCTAAAAAAGTGTGTAAAAGAACAAATAAAGGCTAAAGATAGTAAAGAATTATTTTCCGAAGAAAATAACGAATATTATTACCGATACTTAGATTATTTAAGCAGCACCAGTAAAATGGCCGGATCTGTCCGACAGAAAAAAGAAATTTATGAAACTTTAAACAAATTATATCGTTTAGGAGCGGTGTCTTATAATGATTTAATTAATGTGAAAAATGATTATACCAATGTTAAAATGGATTTAGAGATATATAATAATAAATATCTTTTAGAAGTACAAAGTGATATTGCTAATACAGAAAAAAGTATCCTAAGTTTGGAGAAAAAAATCCAGAACGTCGATTTAAATATTAAAGATGCGGTAGTCAAAGCCCCTATTGCCGGAATAATCAATGTAATAAATGTTTTTAATAAAGGAGATTTAATCGAACACGGCACAGAAATGGTGACCATTCTTCCTAAAGGAGATGATTATTTTCGGATTCAAATTGCAATACCTAATGCGGAAATTGCTAATGTGAAAGTAGGACAAAAAATTAAATATCATTTTGCCGCATTACCCTTCAAGGAGTATGGGGAACTAACCGGGGTTTTGCAAAAAATTGGCATTGACGCCAAAGCAGGTAAGAAACAAAATACCAGTTATTATATTGCGGAAGCGACAGTAGAGAATAAACCTCTTTTTAATCATAAAGGGGAAAAAGCTTGGATTAAAGTGGGTATGCAATGCGAAGCTAGGATTATTACCAAATCAAAAAAGATTCTCTTCTTTTTACTAGAGAAGATAGATTTGAGGGATTGAAAAAAGACATCAAAAGAACCCGAGTTTTGGCTACTTTTGCTCGGCAGGGAGTAACATACCTATGTGAAAAAGGTATTAAAATATTTAGGAAGGCCGATGAGGAGCCAACATCTTCTCAAAAGGGTTCCCTGCGCGCCATAACTGAAAACTCTCAATAATTAAGCTGGTAATAACATCTGCCGGGGCATAGGAAGTATCCGCTATTAAATCAAAATTAGCCAAATTAGTATAATCTAACTGGTATTTTTGTAGGTAACGTTGTTTTTCACTAGCCTTGCGCGCTTGGATCTTCTCGATGGCTTCTTCAATACTTTGATACCCTTCGGTGCAGCCCCGACCAGTATCATTACAAATTCGGCTAGCGGCAACAAAAGGCTCCACGGTCAGATGGACTTTGAAGGCGGTGGGGACAAAATGCCACCCCAGGCGGGAATCAAAGATAATTTGATCCACAGTTTCTCCTTTTGCCGCTAGTTTTTGATCCATTTCCTCATCTAAGGGATGAGTTTCGGAATATTTGTTTAATTCTAAGATGGTTATCTGGTACTGCGCTGCCAGTTCCCGCCAGGCTTGGCCCATGGAGAAGAGCTCGTAATTTAAATTAGTTTGTAAAAAACGACAGATAGTACTCTTGCCGCTTCCGAGATCTCCAGAGACGGTAATTTGGGCTTTGCGGTTTGAATTCGACATATTTTGGCGTCCTCTCATCGTTCTATTTCAGTATGATTAAGCATATCCTACTATTTTTATTGTACTACAGAAAAGAAAGGAGGTAAATGTATGACAAAGAAATGTTGCGAGAAATTTTTTTGTCATGGTGATATTATTAATGATATAATAAACTTAATTATGGAGAAAGACATCAAATAAATAAATTATTTAAATTGAAAGGAATTCAAAATGATCGCAATTACCAACGGCAAGATTTTTACCATTACTCAGGGAGTTATTGAGAAAGGGACAGTTTTGATTGAAGCCGGCCAGATTAGAGCCGTGGGCTCGGAGGTCTTAATACCGAAAGGAACCCGCATAATTGATGCTACCGATAAATACGTTTTTCCTGGTTTAATTGATGCCCATAGCCATTTGGGCCTTTTGGGTGAGCCGGGTGTCTGGGCTAATATGGATATTAATGAGGATACCGACCCCAATACTGCTCACCTACGGGCTATTGATGCTATCAATCCTGATGATTTAGCCATTGCTGACGTGCGCCAAGCAGGAGTTACCACAGTTTACACCGGACCCGGCAGTGCTAATGTGATCGGAGGAACAGGGATCGCCATTAAGACCTACGGCCTTACTCCCGAAGAAATGTTGATTCCCGGCACCGAAGGGATGAAGATGGCGTTGGGGGAGAATCCGAAAAAGGTTTACGGAGAGTATCAAAAGAAGTATCCCGCCACGCGGATGGGTAATGCTGCTGTCTTGAGAGAAGCTTTGGTGGAAGCTAGTAATTATCTGGTAGAGATTGATTATGCCAGGAAAGAAGCGGCTAATGAGGAAAAAGAGGCTAAATTACCGGACCGTAATTTAACTAACGAAGCTTTAGGCCGGGTTTTACGCCGGGAGATTAAAGCTCGCATCCATTGCCACCGCAAAGACGATATTTTAACAGCAATCCGAATTGCTAAAGAATTCAACCTGGATTATGTAATTGAACATTGTACTGAAGGGCATAAGATTGCCGAATACTTGGCTGACCACCAAGTGCAGGCCACGGTCGGGCCACTCTTGATGTGTCGTGAAAAGATGGAACTAAATGACGTTACCTTAAAAAATCCGGGCATTTTAGCTGAGGCGGGGGTGAAAGTAGCTATTCAAGTTGATGGAGCCTCGGATACCAAATGGTTGGCCCTTCACGCCGGAATTGCAGTCCGGGAAGGAATGAATGAAGAAGAGGCTTTGCGGGCGATTACTATTAATGCGGCGGAGATTATTGGCGCGGCGGATCGGGTTGGGAGTTTGGAAGTTGGTAAGGACGGGGATGTAGCCATCTTTTCTGGGCATCCTTTTGAAACCATGACTGTTTGTGAGCGGGTCTTGATTAATGGAGAAGTGGTCTATGGCTGAATTGCAAATTGGTTCTTAATTTTGGGTAAAGGTTAATAAATTACAAATATAAAGGCGAGTCGGAATTGTTTTTTCTGCTCGTCTTATTTTGTGAAAATTTTCTAAAAGTTAATTTCCATACCATTATTTCCACTGATTCACCTTCCGAAAAAGGCCACTTATCCCCCACAGCTTGCGTTTTATATGTTATAATCCTAACACCGAAAAAGATCAATGTTAGTGAAAATGAAACTTCGGGGGATTTTTAGATGAGAAGAAAAAGGCGAGATTTTTTTGTAAAAGATATAATTTGGCTTTTAATAGTCAGTATTCTGGTTTCAGCTGTTTTTGCGGCTGGGTTTGCCATGACTACCGATAAGTATTTTGCCAAAGCCATCACTGGTGTAATGGGGAATTTTGGCCAATATGATTTACTATTTCAAGTTAATGAAGAATTTAAAGATGCTTTAGCCGAACACTTGGAATTAGTAATTAAAGAGCATTTTCCGGAAGCTACTTTAAAACCGGGAATTAGCCTAGTGGGGAAAGCCTCCTTTTTTTTGACTCTTCCCCCAAAATATAAAAATAAGGCTACTTTTAATAAGCTGCGCCAGTATTTTGACAACTTGCCGGGTAATAGTGGTTTATCAATTATGACCGAGCCCCGCATTAATGTGAATAATATTCCCGGAGGAGTCTTTAATTTTATTGCCGATCAGGTAGAGCGGTTAGCGGGAGTAGCTTTTATTTACCGAGATAATGGCAATTTGGGAGTAGTTTTAAAGGATATTGGCCAGGGGGAAGCCTTGCTGGAAGAGATTAAAGCCATTTTAGCCCAATATCAAGTTTTAGAAGTGCGGTTGGCGGATAGCTATCCGGCGGAGGAGTTGGGGCGGCTGGGCCAAGAGCTGGCTGATAAGCTGCTACAGGTTAAAGGGATTGATTATGCCCGAGATATTACTCTGGCGGGGCATAACAATGAGTATCAATACATGGTAAATACCCTGGGGGAAGTGAAGAAATTTCTCCTGGCTTACGCCACCCAAGTGAAAATTATTCCCCAAGGGGAGGTTGTTATTGAACCAGGAGAGCTCTTAGCAGCTAACGGTAAAAATGAAAAACCCATTGCCCAAGGGACGGTTCTCCAGGGGGATGGGGTGGTGATCAAAGTAATTGAAGCAACACCTCTGGAGATTCGGGGGATTATAATTCGCGGCGATATTAGTTATTTACAAGATGACTTGGTTTATAAACTTTTGCCAGGAGACAAAGTAGGAGCGGCTTTGGGCAAGATGGAAGTAGTGGATCGGAAAGGTCAGGTAGTAACTGCCGTTAATCAGGGAATTAGCCTAATTGAGCGCTTAGACTTGGCTTTAGCAGATTTTGACCAAACAAATGGCGGGGTAGCCTTAACCATCAGTGGTTTTCAAAATGCCTTTCAGAACTTAGTAGAGATCCGCAAAGCC
>JANQHU010000204.1 GCA_028282485.1 Bacillota bacterium | reverse complement strand
ATTTCTTTAATTTTTATTTCTTGCAAATTTAATAATTTATTGATATCCTGTAATTGCATCTGATTTCCTTTTTAAATCTGTTTTTTTATGCAATTACAGCATACGGCAACTTCAGATGCATTTCCTTTTTTATGATTTTCTATGTCAAGCACACATTTTGGTGTTGAGCCTTAAATAATATACTAATTTTCAAAAAAACTTTTGCTCCAATTATAAACATTTTTTGCTATCTCTAAGGCTTCCTCATATTCTTCAATTTCCACTACTTCATATTCACCAGGATATCTAGTGCTTACTGCATAATCAGTTAAAATAACTGCAATATCAATCCTATTTGGTATTTTTATTCCTACCTTTTTTAGTAAAAACAATAATTTTTCGATAGAATGAGTTTTAGGAAACTCAATATTATTTAAAATCAACAATGCCTTGATTGACTTTTCCGCCGCTTGTTGACATTCAAAACATAAATCTTCGTAAAAAACATGTTCAGAAAATTTCCCTTTTTCTGCTATTTCAATATTACTTCTCGCTCTCTTTATCCAAACTTCAGCTATTTCTTTATTGTTCATAAAGTACTTTCCCCTCTTTAGCTATTTGGGAATAAATTAAAAACTTATTATTTTTTAATTCATTAAATTTTTCAGTTGTCTCAACTATAATATCTGCAGCTATACCAGTACCACTTAATAAAAGATATATTTTTCTTTGCATTTCTCTCTTTTTAGCTATATTATTTTTTAAAATACAGAGATCGTAGTCACTATTCTCACCATATAAACCAGTAGCTCTTGAGCCAAATAATATTATTTTTTCCGGTAAAATGTTTTCAACAATCTTATTAATGATTATTCTAATATTATCATCATTATTTACCAAATTCACCAACCCCATTTCACCTACCTTGGAAAATTCATTGAAACAACAACCCTTGCTCAAAAAGCCACCAGGCTAAAACTAAGGCTCCAATTAAAGCCAAATAGAAAAAAGTTTTAATAGTCTTGATCACTATTTTTAATAATACTAAAACCAGTAAGGCAGCTCCAATAATGATTAAATACTTCATTCGACCATCACCCCATTATTACTTAATCATTATTAATATGATTGACTCGGCCTTCTAATTCCATTTTGGTTAATTCCTTCGTCTTTCCCAAGCTTTTTAAAACCTCCTGGTAAACCTTATTTAGCTCCTCATCGCTGCGGTTTAACCGATAAGCCTTTTTTAAATTTACGAAAGCTTGCTGCGTTTTTCCTCTTTTTTGATAATAAAATCCTAATTTTTTGAGCAACACAAACCCGGGTGATAATTTCTCGCCCTGTTGCCAGCATATCCCTGCCCAAAAAGGCCACCCTAATCCCGTCATAAATTCACCTAATAAATACCAATAAAACCAATTATCTCTTCCCTTAAGAAACGTCCACTCCTTTTTACCTCGATAAGATATTGCTAATAATTCCCACAAGGCTTGAAATCGTTTCCCGGAATCCCATTTATTTTGAATCTTTCTCAAATAAATTTCCGCTTCAATAACGGGGTTATCAAACTTTTTCAGTAATCCTAAAATTTCTCTCCTAGTGTGATTATCAGGAGCCAGTTTGAGTAATTTCAGAAAACTCTCCTTAGCTTTATCAAATCTCCCTAATTCACTCTGGAGAAAGCCCAAATCCTGAATCACATGAAACCCTTGGGGATTAAGCTGAGCGGCTCGCTCAATTAAAAATACTGCCTCCTCATACCGACCTTGTTTTCGGCATAGCGAACCGTAGTAATAATAACTGCCCCACCACTGATCCGGCATCTGAACAGCCCTTTGATAGTAAGCTTCAGCTTTAATTAACCGCTTCTCCTCTTCCGCTAGTAAACCCAAATTATTCACAATGTTACTTCTTTGAGAATCTAACTCGATGGCCTTTAGCCAAACCTGCTCCGCTAACTGATTTTCATTAATACTAGCATAGATTGCTCCCAGCAAATCCAAGACATTAACCGAATCCGGTTCTTTTTCTAAAATACCTTCTAGTATTTGTAAGGCTTCATCGATTTGATTATTAGAATAATAGACTAAAGCGAGACGCAAACTGCCCTCATGAAACTCAGGAAAACTGGTGGTTAATTCTTTTAAAACCTGCTCACCTGCTTCCGAATTATCATTTTGCAACTGCATTTCCGCAAGTAATAATAGAGTTTTAGGATTTCGAACTATTTGATGGGCACTATCAATAATACTGACTATTTTTTTCAAGCCCAAGTTACTACTATATTGAATCAAAAAGAAGACTAAGACATCGATGGCCTCCTGAAAATTGCGGTCAAACCCGATTGCAGTCAATAAACTTTTAAAGCCTTCTTCCATTAAATCTTCACTACTATAATCAGTTAAAAGCTCTACTCCTTTTCGAAAGGCTAAAAAGGCATCTAAAGACTTGGTGAATTTTTTTTCGTTAATTTCGGAAAAGTCTTCTTCTTTATTAAAAAATAAAATCAAGTGGCGGAAGAGGTCTTCAGAAGCAGTTAACACAAACTCTTCCGGTGTTTCAGCAGTATTTTGATAAACAACCGCCTTTTCTTTTGGATCATACAGACTCAAAGTAATTTTTAACAAATTTTGGCCTCTGATTTGAGCATAGAGCCAGACTTCTTTCGATTCTTCCCAGCGAAAATTATTTTTAAGATTATTCTCTTTTCCCACTAGCCGACTATTAGCTAAATTAGTATTTATCTCTGCCGCAATATCTGCCATACTCAAGCGAAGCAAAGCTAATTCTGCCAATCCCCGCCCTAAAAGGGGCAAGTAGGCA
>JANQHU010000173.1 GCA_028282485.1 Bacillota bacterium | reverse complement strand
ATCCCTCTCAAGGAATAACGAAAAAAATAAAAAATAAGGAATATCCAATTCAGCAACAAAACTTAAAAGAAAATAATTTTCAAGGAACTCCCCCTATTTCTTTATCAAATTTAACAAATAATGATGTTTATATTCCGAGAGATAATTCACAACCTGAAACAACAACTTCACAAACAATGAAATTAACAGATAAATGCCAGCAAAACCTAAAAAAATTCCATAAATCAACATATAATAACTTTAACATTTTAAAAACCTTAATCTCTCCAACAATGAATCATATGCCAACTTCTATCAATGACTATCGTAATTATTTTCTAAATCCCGAAGCCTTAACTTTATTAGCTGATAATCAAAATATCCCCTCGGCTTTGAGTGCAGAGTTACAAAAGATTATTAATGATCACCAAACTTGTCTGCCCTCCAAATTTTTATTAGCTGCTAATGCCATTATTACAAAAGAAGATTCCAATTCGGCTAATACTTTATGGAATAACTGCAAAAAATATCAAGCCTATCAAATTATCACTGGTAGTTTACTGGACTATTATTTAAAATGGTCAATCAGTCAAAATAATCCTGAGAATTTTGCCAATTCTCAGGATCCTAAAGAAGGGATAAAAAACTTTCTTGCTAATTATCATGACTTCGCCACTAATCTAAAGATTCGCTCTGTCAAGCCCGATCAAAAAGCCCAATTGGATGACTTGTTAATTTTCCGGATTCCCCCTACTCAATTAGAGAGTGCTGAAAAAACCGCTCTCCTCCAAGCACCTCAAGTTGAATTTTCTGACGATCCGGAAGATCCCGTTAGCAACCAACTTGATTTTAATGAAATCCCTTTTGATTTGAAATATACTTTAGAAAACCGTCTTAACTTAGCCCAAATTCTTAATCCGAATGTTCGCATAAGGTAATTGAGGCTCGCAGAGATAAAAAATCTTTAGACCTCCAACGCATATTTTCACTCATGCCTTAACGCCTCAATAGGATCCAACCCTGCTGCCTTATAGGCGGGGTAGACTCCAAAAAACAACCCAATCATCACGGAAAAGAGAAACGAAAGCACGATTGACGGCATCGTTAAAACTGTCATCAAGCCAGAGAAGCTAGCTACTAATTTAGCTACCAAACAACCTAATATTACCCCGATAATTCCGCCGGCTAGGCTCAACATGATGGCTTCAAGCAAAAATAGGCCTAAAATTTCTTCTTGACCGGCCCCAATTGCCTTGCGAATCCCAATCTCCCGAATGCGCTCCGTCACTGAAACCAGCATAATATTCATAATTCCAATTCCTCCCACCAACAAGGAGACAGCGGCAATTCCCGCTAATAAAAAGGTGAAGGTCTGGGTCGTTCCTTCGACAGTGGAGAGTAATTCGGCTTGGTTACGAACCCGAAATTTGGTTTCATCCTGCAATTCTGCTAATAAAGCCTCCTCTAATTCCCGGTTAACCTGCTCCATAGCCTCCGCCCGACTCACTTGGACACTGATATCACTTAAAGTGGTGGTGCCAAACAGCCTGCGTTGGGCAGTGGTTAACGGTATTAAAACCAGATCATCACTATTGCCAAAATTACTTTGGCCTTTCTCTGCTAAAACGCCAATTACTTTGAGTCGCATTTTGCCAATCTTTAGCTCTAACCCGACCGGATTAGCTCCCGAATAGAGTTCTTCGGCGATATAAGCACCGATTACGGCAACCCGCCGCCTGCCACTAAGATCAGCTTCACTAAAAAAATCCCCCTGGGCTATCTGGTAATTGCGTACCGCCGGAAAGGAAGTCGTACAACCAACGATCCTGGTTCGCAAACTTATTTCCCCGTACTTAACCAGCTTACTCTTTTGTAGACGAGGCGCAATCCTTTCAATATGGGAAGAACCTTTAGTAATTACTTCAATAATTTTATTAGTTAACGGCTCGGAGGTGGCGTGACCGCCCCCGCGCATGCCGCCGCGTCCGGCGTTGACAATCAACAAATTGGAGCCCATGGCAGAGATGGAATCGGTAATCTGCTTTTTAGCTCCTTCCCCTAAAGAAACCATGACAATTACGGCGGCAACTCCAATTATTACACCCAACATAGTTAATAGGGAACGAACTTTATTATTCTTTAAATTTTTAGCCGCCATTAAAATATTTTCGGAAAGTTTCATGGCTCTACCTCTTTAGTTAATGCTTTTTGCTGAATTTTTTGATCAGAAACTATTCGCCCGTCCAAAAAACGAATCACTCTCTTAGCATAAGCAGCAATCTCTTCTTCATGAGTAACTAAAACAACGGTCAAACCTTTTTGATTTAAGTCCTGAAAAACAGCCATAATTTCCCGGCTCGAATGGGAATCTAGATTACCCGTGGGTTCGTCTGCTAACAATAAATTGGGGCGATTAACTAGGGCTCTAGCAATAGCCACGCGCTGCTGTTGGCCACCGGAAAGCTCCTTGGGGCGATGGTCAATTCGCGGGCCCAAGCCCATTAACTCCAAGGTTTCTTTAGCCCTTTGCAAACGTTCTTTGGGCTTTACTCCGGCATAAATCATCGGCAACTCCACATTTTGCCAGGCAGTTAACCGGGGTAAGAGATTAAAAGATTGAAAGACAAAGCCAATTTCCCGGTTACGTAGTTGTGCCTTTTCTTTCTCCCGCAGCTGATTTACTTCGGCTTGATTCAAAAAGAGCCTTCCCCCAGTAGGTTGGTCTAAACAACCGATCATATTCATCAGGGTAGATTTACCGGAACCGGAAGGGCCCATGATGGCTACCATTTCTCCCCGGGCTATTTGCAAAGAGACTGCTGCTAAAGCGGTTACTTGCTGCTCACCCATCTGATAACTTTTACTTAAATTCTTAATGATTAACATTAACGCCGCCGCCCCTTATAAGGACCAAAAGGTAATAAACTATTTTTTTTGCCCTGCTTACCGTTTTGGCCAGCTTTTTTTTGGTCAAACTTTGGTACCGCCACCAGATCCCCATTCTGCAATCCCGATAATATTTTAATATTAGTACCGTTTAAGCCACCCAGACGGACGGGCACTCTTTTTATTTCCACCCCATTCCACAAACGGACCAGAGACTTAGCCCCCCGACGGATTACCCCTTTATTAGGGATGACGATTGCCTCTTTATGGGTACTGATAATTATGGTTACATCCGCCGACATTCCGGAGCGCACTCTTTGGGTATTTTCTTTCAACTTAATTTTTACCGGAAAAACAACTACTTCCGCTTCTTCATTACCCGACTTGCCAACTCCAGCAACTACTCCCCGCACCATAGTCTGGTCTTGATCATTTAAAACTACCTTTACTTCTTGCCCTACCTTGACTAAGCCGATCTCGCTCTCATCCACGCTAGCTTCAACTTCTAGAGCACCTTCCGCCATCAAACTCATTAATAACCCCTGGGCAGCAACCTTTTCCCCTGGTTTGATACTAATCCAAGTAATCTCGCCGTCATAAGGTGCTTTAAGCCAGAGTTCACTCCGATCCTGCGCCATAAAGTTAGCAGCATCAGGAGCTATTTTGAGTTCATCCAATTTAAATTTAGTTAACTTTACTTCTGCCTGATAGAGATCTACCTGCTTTTTAACTTCTTCCAACTCATCAATAGTAACTCCTTGAGCCGCAAACAAAATTTGGACCCGGGCTAATTCTTTTTGCGCTTGTGCTAAATTAAGGAGGGCTTTCTTATAGTTGAATTCCGTTTCCGCCCATTCTTTTTTTAAAGTGGCCGAATTGATAACCATTAACAAATCACCTTTGGTGACCTGTTGGCCTACTTGATAGTTAATCTGGCTGATAGTTCCGGCATAGGCGGCATAAAGATCCCCATTTTGGGTAAGAACCACTTTTCCGGTAGTTTCAATTTTTTTACTTAAATCCCGGGGTTCGATCTTGACGATGTCAAATTTTTTCTCGATTTTTGTTTGCTCATCCGGACCTTTAAATTTATAGATTCCCCAAAAAATAAGATTCCCCATTAACAAAACTCCGAGGATTCCCCAAAATAATTTTTTCTTCATCTTCGTTCCTCCGCAATTACTTGGTCACTCTTTAATTAATCTCCAAATTGGTATAATTCACCTAAAACATACCGCAGTTCAACACCAGCTAATAATACTTCATAATGAGCTTGCCTTTCGGCCACCTTAGCCTCATATAATTCTAACTCTTTTTCGGCTAATTCCAGTTTTGTAGCCCGCCCTAAATTTTTTTCCAGTTTTTTGAGCTCCACTTCTTTTTCATATAAAGGTAACCCTTGCTGATTATTTACCAATAAGGCTAAGGCGATTTCGTAATCAACTATTTTTTGTTCCATCTCTAATAAGAGATCCGTCTTTAACTTTTCTAATTGCCTTTGCCCATTTTCTAAGGAATACTCGTTTTTTTGCAGTTCGCTCTTTTTCATACCCCAGCCTAACTCCCAACTAAATTCCAAGGCAATTCTTTCGTTGGCCTCTCCAAAAAGATCACTACCTAATAGCCGATCATCAGAAGCATATTTTTTTTGCCAAGCCGCTGTCCAGGAGAAGGCGCCGCTCAATAAATTGTATCCTAAGCGATAGCTTTGTAACCGATCTTGATTATAATAGCCCAGGGAGAAAATCGGTAACAGTTGATTATTGGCCATCGCCACCTCCTGATCCGCCTTTCGCAGGATAATTTTTTGTTGAGCGACCTCGATTCTTTTAGTTAAAGCCACCTCTTTTAAACCTTGATAATCAAGCTTTCCCAACAGACTCTCCGGTATTTTGGAATTCAATTTTAGGCTCTCCGACTGCTTAAAGCCCAGCTGATTGGCCAGTCTTTTTCTCCCTAAGGCAAGCTTCTTTTGCGCTTTTGCTAATTCAAAGCGGGCATTAGCCAAATTACTTTCTGTTTGTAACTCCGCCGTTTTGATGATTTTGCCTAAAGACAATTGCTTCCTGGCAAAATTTCTTGCTGCTGCAGCTGCTATAACCGCTTTTTTTCGATAATTTAAGACTTTTTCCAATTTCAAGATATTTAGATACAAGTCTACGGTATTTAAAATTACCTTCGCCTGAATTAACATAACTTCGTTCTTTTGCAATTGAATATCCCACCCGGCTACTTCTTGAGGAGTAGCCAGCGGCCGACCATAAAGCTGCCATTTAGTAGGCAGAGTTTCCTGCAATTTAACTTGATAATTCTGTCGGCTATTCCCAGAAGCAGTTTGGTAAGCATAGTCTCCCTCTAGGCTCACTTGCGGGAGGGTTTGGTAGTAAGCCGCTTGCATATTTAGATGAGCTTTTTGCAATTCATTTCGGGCTATTAATAATTCTCCGTCGTGTTGCAGAGCTAGTGACACCGCTTGCTTTAAAGACAGAGTGTTTTTTCCACCACTTGCTTTACTAGGCTTGGCCAAGCAGACCGTTGTCAATAAGAGCAGTATTACAACTGCAATTTTAGGTCTTAGGATTAACCGTCCCCAACTAACTTTCATTAATCTAACCAGCCCCCTTGCCAAAATGGTTCAAGTTTTGTTTATCTAGGATCATATAACATTAATTTGTAGAAATTATGGAGATGGGGTGATTATTGTAAAAATATTAATTTTATACTTAAAAAAAACCTCGCCATGACGAGGTTGTACTTTCTATAATTAGACAACTATTAAATTATTTAGCTTAAAACTATCTTCAACAAAATCAATCCACATCTAAAGTGAACTTGCCTAAGCTATTATGGAGATTATCGACGACATTTGATAATTCCTTAGAAAAAAAGGATATTTCTTGTAAAAAGGCTGTCTGTTCTTCGCTCGAAGCGGCCACCTCTTCGGCACTAGCCGCCGTTTGCTGGGCGATGCTGGCGATATTTTCTACGTTGTTTTCCGCAGCTTGGACATTCATTACTAAGTTATTCAAGACATCAGCAATTGATTTAATATTACCAACTATAACGGTGACTACTTCAAAAATATTACCAAAAGAAGCGACCGTATCCATGGATGCTTTTTCTTGTTCGGAAACAGTTGACTCGGTTTTATTCATTTGCTCAACCACATGTTGTACCGAATACTTCATTTCTTTAATCAGAGAACCGATTCGAACTACGGAATTTTTCACTTGGCCGGATAATTTTTTGGTATTTTGGGCGATGACAATAAACTCTTTGCCTTCCTCCCCAACTTTGGCAGCTTCAATAGCCGTATTCAAAGATAACAGATTGGTCTGTTCGGCAATTAGTTCCACTTCACCCATAATAGTTTCAATTTCTTTGGATTTATTCACCAAATCGGATACTGCCTTATTAATATTCCGGGCAGCTTGTCTATTATCATTCATTTTCAAATCTTGATAGCGCACTGATTCTTCCCCATTGGCAATGGCCTCTTTAGCCTGGTTAGATAAAATCTCTGACTCTCTAATCTGCCGGACAATATTATTAATCCAGTTAACTATTTCTTTCATTTTTAGACTACTAGTCTCCGTCGAGCGCGCTTGTTCATCGGCTCCTTTAGCTACTTCCGCAACCATGGTTGATACTTGCTGGGAAACATTAGCGATTTGAATTGAAGAGTCAGTTACTTTGGAAGTAGACTTATTGATGGTTTTTTCGACGAAGCTAACCTCCTTTAATAAATCTCTAGTTTGCTTCACCATATTATTAACATATTGAGCCATGAGCCCAATCTCATCTTTTTGATCTAGTTGGAGCGATTGAGAAAAATCGTAACTAGATAATTTATTAAAATAGGCAATTAATCGTTTGATTGAGCGATCTAGGGGGACTACTATTAAATAAATAAAGATTAGAGCCACGATGGTTAAAAACATTAAAATACTCCAGGAGCGAATCTTGACCAAAGATTTAATCTCTTCCAAATCATCAATATAAATACCAGTGCCTACAACCCACTGCCAAGGTTTGAAAGCCATCAAATAAGACATTTTGGGAACATCCGGGGTTAAGGTTCCGTCTGCTTTCGGCTTGGGCCATTTATAATCGAAGACCCCTCCGTTCTGATTAGCTTTAGCAATTTTGGTAAACTCTACAAAGATGGTTTTGCCATCCGGGTCTTGATAGTTTGATAAGTCCGTATTATCCATTTCTGGTTTGGTAGGGTGCATTACCATATAAGGGCGATAATCATTAATCCATAAGTAGCCAGCGATCCCATAGCGCATTCTTTTGATTTCAGTCATAGCTTGCTTTTGAGCATCTGTTTCGGATAAAGTCCCCTTTTGATATTGCTCATAATAAAACTTGATTGTGCCAAAAGCAACTTCCACAATATTTTTTAATTTATCCTGAGCCTGCGACTCGATGGTTTTTTCAAAAGTTGGTATCATATAAAAGATGGTCATACTGATAAATGAAGCTAATAAAAAGACCGCTAAAAAAAATATTTTGTTTCGCAACTTTACATTTCGTAAAATATCCATTTTACCTCTCCTTAATAAAATATCCCTTTAAATCTTTAGAAGTACGCTTCTCTAGGACTAATATCGGTATTTATAAAAAAATGTTTAACTTTATCAATAATTATCTTGATAACTTCTAGGTTGACATTTTTTACTATATACGTTTATTATTAATAAGTAACAGAAATACAGGGAGGCTTTATTAATGGAAACTATTGTCACCAAATTTGGTGGTTCTTCTTTAGCCAGTGCCGCACAATTCCAAAAAGTAAAATCAATAATCACGGCCAATCCTCAGCGAAGATACGTGATTCCTTCGGCTCCGGGGAAACGCGATCCCCAGGACCATAAAATTACCGATCTCCTATACTTATGCCATGCGCACGCCCAACAGGGTTTGGCCTTTAACGATCTCTTTCAAATAATTCAAAAGCGCTATGTAGAAATTATTAGTAACCTTAATTTGAATTTCGACCTGACTCCACACTTAAATAAGATTCAAAAAGATATTACGGCCAAAGCTAATGCCGATTATGTCGCCAGTCGCGGCGAATATCTGAACGGTTTAATTGTGGCTAATTTATTAGACTATCAATTTATTGATGCTGCGGAACTTATTTTCTTTGATGCTAAAGGCAGTTTTGATGCCCTAAAGACGCAAGAGACCATCAGAAACCAGCTCCAAAAAG
This sequence comes from Bacillota bacterium, assembly GCA_028282485.1. Lineage (GTDB taxonomy): Bacteria > Bacillota > UBA4882 > UBA8346 > UBA8346 > JANQHU01. The sequence goes on along the minus strand of JANQHU010000173.1, from coordinate 412 downwards.
TTAAAAAAGCAGTTATTCCCGGATTTTATGGTAGTTTACCAAATGGCGAAATCAAAACTTTTTCCCGGGGGGGTTCTGATGTTACCGGTGCGATTATTGCTGCCGGAGTAGGAGCGAAGGTTTATGAAAATTGGACTGATGTCTCCGGTTTTTTAATGGCAGATCCCCGCATTGTAAAAGATCCCAAACCAATTGAAAAGATTACTTATCGGGAATTGCGAGAGTTAGCCTATATGGGAGCCACCGTACTCCATGAAGAAGCCATATTTCCGGTGAAATCTGTCGGTATTCCGATTAATATTAAAAATACCAATGCTCCCACTGATCCCGGCACCCTGATTATTCAAGATGCCGATCCCGTTACTCAGATGGGCTGTATTACCGGGATTGCCGGACGAAAAGATTTCACGGT
>JANQHU010000166.1 GCA_028282485.1 Bacillota bacterium | reverse complement strand
AAGTAACCATGTTTTTTACCTTCTGGGGCTTAAATATTTTACGGAGGCCCGATGCGCCTAAAGTAAGGAAAGACTGGCTCAGTAGCGTTTTTGGGTGGATGATGCCGCGAGGTTCCATAGCCCTCTCCCTTTCCAAACTAAACTTTGCCGGAATTGGGCCCCAGCTAATTCGGTATTTGATGAACAAGAAGCAGGTGGCTTCCTTAGAAGAATTAATAGTTACTGCCCAAAAAAATGGAGTTACTCTGGTAGCCTGTAATATGTCTATGGATCTCCTGGGAATTCAGCCAGAAGAATTAATTGACGGGGTCACTCTAGGGGGAGTAGCCAGCTTCTTAGGAGCGGCCGAAACATCGGATACCAACTTATTTATTTAATCATTAATTAAAAACAAGGAGTTAAACAAAAATGGTGGATTTATCAAAATACGAGACCAAAGCCGCAAAATTGAAAGCAATCGCTCATCCTCATCGGTTGTGCATTGTCAAAGGGTTACTGGAAAACCAGTGCAATGTTACCCATATTCAAAAATGCCTGGAGCTACCCCAATCCACCATTTCTCAACACCTTGCCAAACTAAAAACGGCCGGAATTATCGAAGGAAAAAGAAATGGCTTGGAAATCTGTTACCGAGTAGTTGATGGGGAAATTGGTGAGATCATCAAGCAACTTTTTCCCGAAAAATAAGCTTTTTACGGAAAGACTTCTTCCTTGGCTCGCGCGATATCGCCAAAGATGATTAGCTGATCTTGAGGCAGAAAAGACTCGCTCCCTTTAGGGAAGATTAAATAATTATCTTGCCGCTTGATGGCTAAGACTAGAATCTCTTTTTTTCTTAAATCAAGTTCGGCTAAGGAGGCATAACTGAGCGCTGTTTCTTCCGCCACCTGATAAAAGAGAAACCCAATCCGGTCATTCAACTTAAAAACCCGGTTATATCCTGATTTTTGCAGGATTAATACTACCCACCCCAAATGAATCAGAATTAAAATTCCCAATAAGAGATTACCGAGCGGGCCATTAGTGAAAAGCCAATAAACAACCACGGCCCCAATAGTTAACCACCAAAGGCCACTAAGTAAAGGCAAACTCAACCAGTATTTCCGGCTGGGAGCGGCCACTAAAGGCTGTCTTCCTAACAGAGCCTCCCAAACCAAAGTAGCCGCTTCGGCAAGCTCATAGCCAGCCTTTTTCAAACCATAGATTAACCACCCGATTAAAATTAACTCGCCCACCATAACCAAAACTAATTTTTGAAAAATATCCATTTTAATAATCACCCATAAACCCTATGCGGCTCCCGAAGGGATCATTACTCTTTTGGAATTTTTTCAATCTTTCTTACCGATTAAGGCTGGCCGAATCTCATAATAAACCCCTTGAGGGAGGGTCAGTTGGAGTTTAGCCGACTCTCCTCTTAGGGAGAACCAACCTAGTCCTGCAATTCCCAAATCCTGATTGGCTGCTAAACTAACAACTTCCGTCTGCCACTTAATTTGCGATTGACAATGACCACAGAGCTGCTTGATGAATTCCGGCCTAGTTTCCAATAATTGCGGTACTCTAGTCCCACTGGTGCGGTGTTGTTGTAATTTCTGAGATAAAAAAGTAATTAAGACTATTTCCCTATCCGCCAAAGATTCGATCCCCAGAATTCCACCTACCAGCAAGGCCTTGTGGGGCTTCATTCCCCACAGTTTTTGGCCCATTTTTTTCTCGGGTAAGAGTAAGGCAGCGCAATCCAAACAGAATAAATCGCCCATTCGATTTCCCGGCGTTAGGCCGGGGGTATCCGTTAAAACTGTTTTTTTGTTGAAAATCTTCCAGGTACTCAGACCCTGAGTAGTGCCAGGAAACTTGGAAACGGTGGGAAGGGCTTTAGGGGCTTCTTCCGCGGCTAATAACTGTTTGATTAAAGAGGACTTCCCCACATTAGCCGCTCCCATAATGGTGATGCTGCTGTAGGGAGAAAGAGCTTTTTTTAAAGCATCAATTCCCCTACCTTTTAAACCACTAACTAAGTGGAGAACCTTTGGTTTCATAAATCCTAATGACTCTAAATACTCATTTAAATATTTAAGCAATTCTTCTGGTTTAGTGCGCTCAGGGATCAAATCACTCTTATTGAGAGCCAAAATATAAGGCTTCTCCTGAAGAATTTCTTTCCAAAGGGGCAGAGTTCCGGTTAAATCAGTAAAGTCAGCTACCAGCAATAATAAATCACTATTATTGGAAGCTTTTTTTAATTTTTCCCGTATTACTTGATCTGATAAAGTAGTTTGAGTCGCTTTTCCATAATGGGTAATCTCATAACAACGTTTGCAAATTAAGCTACCCTTTCGCATTAAAGCCGCTTCTGGAATATAACCCGAGGCGGCTTGATCAACCGATTGTAAAGGGGTACCACAACCCCGACAATAATCTTTACTCACTGCAAAATTCCTTTCTTTCGAAACCTTTTTACTACCATTTTTTCTAATTTTCGCATTGCTTTGGTACTTAAAAACTCTGTTTTACTAAGAGGAGTCGTCCAGATAGTATACAATTTCATACGATTTCCCCCTAAAATATCCGTAAATAGCTGATCTCCCACCACCGCTGTCTCTTCCGGCGAGGTGCCGAGAATCTCTAAAGCCTTTCGAAAGGAGGATTTGCGCGGTTTAATGGCGCGGGAAACATAAGGAACCTCTAGAAATTTCGCTACATTTTCCACCCGGTTTTCTAAAGCATTGGAGAGAATACAGAGCCGAAAGCCTTCTTTTTTAAAACTAGCTATTAACGCAATAACTTCTGGGGTCAACTGCTCACTTTTCCATTCAATGAGGGTATTATCTAGATCAAAAATAACCCCCTTTATTCCTGTACGTTTTAACTGAGGGATATCCAACTCAAAGACGGACTGAGCCTGAATTTTAGGACATAGCTTCCGCCACATTTACGCATAACCTCCCGTTTTTTTGGCATTTTATAATTCATGCTGCTCGTAATAATAGAGCTTATTACAAAAGTGACAACGAATTTCCAAACTTTGCTGCTCGGCAAAAAGGCTTTCCCGCTCTTGGGGATTAATTGTCAATAAAGAACTACGAAAGCGTTCGTAAGAACAATCACATTGATAACTAACAATTAACTCATCCAGAAACTTGAGATTACCAAAACCTTCCGCCAAATCCTTAATTAAATGCACCGGAGTCATTCCCGCCGCCAACATTTTAGTAAGGGACGGCATCCGGGCCAGCTTTTTCTCCAAATTCTCGGCAACGTCCGGAGCATGGCCCGGCATTAGCTGAACAATAAACCCTCCCGCTACTTTTACCTCTAAATTAGGATTAACCAGTACTCCCAGGGAAACTGCCGAGGGAATCTGCTCTGATTTCACAAAATAATGCGCAATATCCTCCCCGATTTCACCACTAACAATCGGGGTAATCCCTTGATAGGGTTCTTTTAAGCCAATGTCTTTAACTACGATTACCTGCCCTGATCCCACTGCTCTTTTAACATCCAGTTTGCCTCGACTATTTAAATCAAAATGCACATGGGGATTACCCAGATAACCTTTTACAGTACCTTTTTCATTGGAAACAGAAACAATCTTTTCCACCGGACCGTCACAAGCAAAACTTACTGTTAAACGGGACAGATTATCGGCCATTACTCCCATTAGTAAAGTCGCGGTAAGGGCTCTGCCAAAAGCTGCTGTCGCCGTCGGCCAAGTATCATGGATCTGCCGGGCCGTATCCACAATTCGGGTCGTCAGGGCTGCGTACAAACGAATTGTATCCTCGGCAGCAGTAGCTATAATTAAATGATCGCGCATTTGATGTTCTTTCATTATTACCTCACTTCGATTATTTGTCCATCATAGCCTAGCTCTACCCCGGGGGGGTAAAAACGAAGTCATCTCCGCAAACTTAAAATCATGGCAGATGTGGGTCAGAAGAGATCTACGGGGTTTTAACTCCTGAATAACTCTTAAGCCTGCTTCTAAATTAAAATGGGTTGCATGGGTTCTAAATCGTAACACTCCCAAAATTAATAACTCCAAGCCCTCTAAAAGTTCCATGCTTTCTTTTGGAATGAAATTACAATCTGTTACATAAGCCATCTTTCCGATCCGATAGCCATTAACAGCTAAGCGACCGTGTTGCACTTCCAAGGGAATAATTGTAATTTTTTCTTGATAAATAAACGGGGCCTTAGTCTCTATTAAATTAACCTGAGGTTTGCCTCCGCCAATTTGGGCCGCATCGTCAAAAATATAAGGAAACATCCCTTTAATTCCTGCCAAACAGGGGCCGTTACCATAAACAGGAATGGCTTCTTTTTGTAATTCATTATAACGCCTTAAGTCATCAAAGCCGGAAACATGATCAGCATGATTATGAGTCATTAGTACTAAATCAATGCGGGGTATTTGGTATTTTAAAGCCTGTAACCTAAACTCCGGGGGTGTATCAATGAGGATTCCGGTATCCTCTGTCCAAATATAGGCCCCACAGCGATAGCGAATATCCCGCTGGTCTTGAGACAAACAAGTTTTACAGCTACAACCAGGTACTGGAACCCCATGGGAGGTGCCCGTGCCTAATAATGTTATTTGCAATCCACTGCTCCATTCCTTTTTAAAAATTATACCTAGCTGTTTTTTCCAATAGTTTTTTTATTTTTTAGCAGTCTACTTCACTCTTCTTTGGGCATTTAAATGCTGTCTGTAGGTCTTGCTAAAAACATGAGAGCCATCCGGCTTAGCAAAAAAATAAAGATACTTCACCTGGGCCGGAAAAGCCGCCGCTTTTAAAGAAGCCAGACCAGGGTTGGCAATGGGTCCCGGCGGTAATCCTTGGTTAGTATAAGTATTATATGGAGAATCTACTTTTAAATCCTGATAAGTAAGTCGTTTTTTATGTTCTCCCAACGCATATTGGACGGTGGCACAGGATTGCAGCAAAATCTTCTTTCGCAAGCGATTATAAAATACTCCGGCAATAATCTCCCGTTCGGCCGCCCGTTTAGCTTCTTTTTCCACTAAAGAAGCAATGGTAATCAGCTGCGGCCACTCTTTTTGAGGAATACTCGCAAAATTTTTAATAAAAATCTCCGTAAACCGGGCTAACATTATTTTAATTATCTCTTCTTCCTTAGCCTTAACTGAAAAAGAATAAGTATCGGGAAAAAGATAACCTTCCAAGGAATCAAAAAAAGCGAATTCCGGGCCTAACTCTTTCCGGATAAATTGCCGATCCTTAGCAACAGCTAAAAAACGTTCCTCTTTAACTATACCCTTCTTTGCCAAAAGCTGAGCAATTTGAGTTACCGTCAATCCTTCCGGTATGGTAACTTTGATATCTTGATAACTGCCTCTGGTCAATCGCTCAACTATCTCCCCCACTCCCATGGTGGTATCTAGGTGATATTGGCCACTTTTTAAGGAGCGTCCCGCTAAATTAAGGCGCAGATATACTTGAAAGACCAATTCACTTCTGATTAGGCCTTTTCTTTCTAACAAATTACCAATTTGCCGTGAGGAAAACCCATGCATAATTTCAATTTGGTGGTTTAACTTCAGCTCTTGATTTACGGGAGAGATGGCCCACCAATAATACCAACTGGAGAACGCACCCAAAAGCAAAATACACATAACAACCACCCCCCATAAATGAGGGTGGTTAATAAGAGCCTTTTTTACAGCTAAATCTGAACTCACTGCCGAACCTTCTTTGTTTAATTCCAAATCACTATCATTAATTGCCAACATAATCAACTTGTCACCTTCCTTAATCTAATTATACTAGAAAAAACGAAGGTTGACAAATTAAAGAATTGTTAAAGTAAATAATTTCCTATAATAAATTACTCTTTTTCTTTATCTTCAACATTAATCTCTTCTTCTACTTCTTCCACTCCCTCAAAATCTTCTCCCTCTAATTCATCTAAGTAATTACATACTCGTTCAAACTCTTCATCATCTTCAATATCTACTAAAATTTCTTCTCCCTCATTATCGGTATCAATACGGAAAATAACCGCTTCATCTTCTTCAATAGCTTCCGATTGTTCTTCCGGTAACATAATCGCATATTTTGAGTCACTAACCTCTACGATGTTTAATAGATTAAACCGATGCTCATTGCCCTCTTCATCAACCAAAATCACCCAATTTGTTTCTTGTTCACTCATAATTTAACTCTCCTTTTAATAATTTTGTTTACTTACATTATATAAAAAT
>JANQHU010000151.1 GCA_028282485.1 Bacillota bacterium | reverse complement strand
TCCTTTTGGTAAAATATAGAGCCTGGTGCAAAAAAGTATTACTAACTATTTTTATTGGGATCAGACTCAATAAATGCATCAAGTTCATGCCAAAGAACTTCCCAATTCTGATAATTTTTTTTCAATTTTTCTTCTAACAAGGGTAGTTCTTCACTTAATTGTAGGCTTTTTTGATAATCTGTAAAAACTTCCTCTTGGTTTAATAATTCCAGAATTTCTGTTTTTCTGGCTTCCGTAGTATTTATATCGGCTTCAAGGTCATTTAGCTTTCGTTTTTTTCGTTTTAATTCTCGTTGAAATTCTTTAGCTTGCTCTCTGGATAACCGACTGTCGGTCTTTTCCGAAAGTTGTTTTTTAGGATCAGCTTCGTTATTTTGGGTATTCTGCCAGAAGAGATATTCGTGATAATTAGCCAAAATTTTCAGTTGCCCATCGTTCAGACCCCAATAACTATCCACTATTTGTTGCAAAAAATATCGGTCATGGGAAACCATCAACACGGTTCCTTGATATTCTTGTAAAGCTTTTTCCAAAACCTCAATTGATAACAAATCCAAATGATTCGTCGGTTCGTCTAAAATCAGCAAATTTGTCTTCGAAAGCATTAGTTTTAAGAGCCCCAACCGCTTTTTTTCCCCACCACTTAAATCTCTAACCTGCTTAAAAACATCATCTCCAGAAAAAAGAAATCTTCCCAGCAAGGTTCGCGCCTCAGTATTGGTTAAATCGGCCACATTCATAATCTGATCAAAAGGAGTTTCCGTTAGCTCATCAGCTGTTTCGATTTGCGAAAAATACCCGGGATAAACTTCCGCCCCAAACCGAACTAATCCTTGATCCGGTGATACTCTGCCCAAAATCATTTCTAGCAGGGTGGTTTTGCCGGAGCCATTAGGACCGACTAAACCAATTTTTTGACCAGATTTTAAAGAAATGTTCGCTTGCTTTAATAGTACTTTGGCGGCGTAGCTTTTCGAAACACTTTCTAATTCTAAAACATCTCGCGATAAGGAACTGGTAGTCTGAAATTGGATCTTCATTCCTTTAGTATCCGGTTTTACCTTGGCAACCCGATTAATTTGGGCTAACCGTTTCTCGATACTATGGGCTTTGCGCTTGGCTTTTTCGGTAGCTCGCGATTCCCGCACAAACTTCTCCAGACGAGCTACTTCTTTTTCTTGTTCCCCATAGGCCTTTTGAGCAGCTTCCAAGTAAGCTTCTTTTTGCTTCCGATAAGCAGAATAATTGCCCTTGTATTTTTTTATTTTACCAGATTCAATCTCATAAATGCCAGTCACAATTTTATCCAAAAAAATACGGTCGTGGGAGATTAATAAAACCGCTCCCGGATAATTAACCAGATAAGCTTCCAACCACTCAATCCCTTGAATATCCAAATGATTAGTCGGCTCATCTAACAATAAGATATCATGCTTATTCAGCAATAAACGGGCTAAAGCTAGCCGCGTCTTTTCGCCACCACTTAACTCATCGGCCGCTTCCTGCCACCGTGATTGAGGGATTCCCAATCCTCTTAGAACACCTTGGATTCGACTTTCAATCTGATAGCCGTCATTTTTTTCATAAAAATCATTCAAACGCTGAGACTCTTCCAAATATGTTTCTAAGACAGCAGTATCCAACCCCGGCTGACTCATTTTGGCCTGTAACTCGGTAAGCCGAGCCTGACAGTTATCTAATTCGGCAAAAAGAGCGCGTAATTCTTGATAAATAGTTTTTTGGCTATTAAAAATAGGGTTCTGTTCCACAAAACCAATCCGCGCCTTTTGGGCCCAGGCGATCATCCCTTGATCAGCTTCTTCCCTGTTGGTCATGATTTTTAATAAGGTAGACTTTCCAGAACCATTCCGACCTACCAGCGCCCATTTCTCCCCCGGTTGAATCGTTAAATCAGTGTTAACAAGCACCGGATTTGCCCCATAATACTTGGCTAAATTACTGATTTGTAATAACATTTATTTAACCAAACCCATTCGCTTTAAAGGCCAAAAACGCACCCAAGCCTGACCTTTAATATTTTTAATCGGCACCGTTCCCCATCTCCGACTATCCCGACTATTATTACGATTATCCCCCATGACAAAGATTTCCCCTGCCGGGACCACCACTTCCTCATTATCAAAAGCAGCTACCCGTTCTACGGGAATAAAGGGCTCAGCGATGGGCTTACCGTCAATATAAACAACTCCTCCTGAGAGCATAATCCTTTCTCCCGGTAACCCAATTACTCTTTTTACAAAATCTTCTTTCGAACCAGCCGCTGCAGGAGGTTTAAAAACTACCACATCAAAACGCTCCGGTTTGCGAAACCAGTAGGCTGTTTTATTAGATAAAAACCGATCTTGTACTTCAATATTAGGGACCATTGAGGGGGTTGGCACAAAACGAGCCTCCAGAAAAAACTGATGAATGATTAAAAACAGAATGACTGCCGGAACAACTACTTCCACCACATCTCCCAAAAATTGTTTCATAGTATATTTGGAAGGCTTTTGATTCGACTTTGACATAAACGCGTTCACTCCTAAGTTTGATTATCGCAATTACTCGCGTGTAAATGTATTATAACATATTTTTTAAGCAATACTCTTTTAAATTTTTTCATCTAAAACATTTTCACTTCTTTATCAAGATATTTATACAAAAATGGAGCCTCTTGCAAAAAGACTCCGCCTCATCATTCTTTATTTTTTTATAATTAAATTCACCAATTAG
>JANQHU010000134.1 GCA_028282485.1 Bacillota bacterium | reverse complement strand
CCTTTGACCAGCCGGGAGTAGAAGCCTATAAAAAGAATATGTTTGCCTTATTGGGCAAAGTAGGCTATGAAGCAGAGCGGGCTGTCTTGGAAGCACGCTTAACCGAAAAATAAGTTTCTTGTTAAAATTTAAAGATTACAAATGAAGAGTGGGATGAAAAAGATGAGTGACCAACAAAAGAAAGAGAAAAATTTACTATGGGCAATGGGTTATTTTGGAATTTATCTCTTGATTCAAATGGGAGCCGGTTTGCTAGTGGGAATAGGGCTATTATTATTTGGTGCTGCCCAAGGAGTTGGGGGCAATTTTAAATCGGTTCTCTCCGAAAACGCCTTGTTGATCAGTCTGACTGCTAACCTGGGAGTGGCTTTAGGTTTTTATTTGATTTTAGGCTGGCGGCGTCAAAAGTGGCGCGAGGTCTGTAATTTTCGGAGTATAGCCTCCAAGACGGATATCTTACTTTTAACCTTAGCCGGTGTTGCTTTTAATTTCATCATGATGCTCTTTTATTTAATGCCGTTTTTTCAGAAACATATTAGTTCCTATAATCACTCTATTAGCGGATTGGTAGGAGAGCAGCATTTGGTAATGGTACTTTTGACGGTCGGTTTAGTTGGCCCGGTGGTAGAAGAAATAGTCTTTCGGGGGATTATTTTTAGCGAACTACAAAAGAAGGTTTCCCCCGGGCTGGCTAATCTGCTGCAGGCGCTTTTATTTGGCTTGGTCCACGTCAATCTTTTTCAGAGCACCTATACTTTTTTGTTAGGATTTGTGCTGGGAGGGCTTTGTCTAGTGGGGCGTTCCCTCTGGTTCCCGATTATAGTGCATATTGCTTTTAACACTTTTAGTGTGGTCTTTAACCAGTTTGTCGCGGAGCATAATTTTTTGACAGAAGGTTTTAGCTATCAGATCGCTTTAGCGGTAAGCCTTATTTATGTTTTGATAGCGGGAAAGTATTATTTAAAAAATTTTCCTAGCAAAAATTGAGCAGATTATTTTTGGAAACTTTCTTTAAAAAAGTAAAGAAGAATTAGAGAGAATGATTTAGTAAGGAGCGTTTTTAGATGGCATCAGTATTTGAAACTTTAGAAGAACGGGGTTTTATTCAACAGACTACCCATCGTGAGCCAGTGGCCGAGTTATTAGCAAAAGAAAAAGTAACTTTTTATACCGGGTTTGACCCCACCGGGGATAGTCTGCATGTAGGGCATTTGTTACCAATTATGGCTATGGCTCATTTGCAGCAGGCTGGACACCGTCCTATTGCTATTTTAGGCGGCGGCACGGCCATGATTGGAGATCCTAGTGGAAAAACCGAGATGCGGCGAATGTTAACGGCTGCCGATATTGAGGCAAATGCAGCTGGTTTTCGGGAACAGTTAGCCCGTTTTTTAGATTTTCGGGAGGAAAGGGCTTTATTAATTAATAATAAAGACTGGTTAGCTTCCTTAAATTATGTAGATTTTTTAAGGGAGATTGGTTCTCAATTTTCGGTAAACCGAATGTTGACCGCGGAGTGTTTTAAAAGCCGGATGGAAAAAGGTTTATCATTTATTGAATTTAATTATATGTTACTCCAGGCTTATGATTTTCTGGTTCTTTACCGTAAGTATGGCTGTAACTTACAGTTGGGTGGGGACGACCAGTGGTCCAATATTTTAGCGGGAGCGGATTTGATTCGGCGCCTGGAAGCTGGAG
>JANQHU010000125.1 GCA_028282485.1 Bacillota bacterium | reverse complement strand
CTGCTGAAGGGGAAATGATTTTAAAGCTTTTAGAAAAGGTTAGGTGAAGACCCCATGAATCTGCAGGTGCGAAAAAGACGGGGCCGCGTTGATGTTTTACCCATGATTGATGTAATGTTTTTTATGTTAGTCTTTTTTATGTTATTTATGACCTTCAAACAAGCCCAAACCGGAGTAGAAGTAGATCTCCCCAAAGCTATGCATATGGGTCAGGATAAACAGAATACAGTAGTAATCAGTATTGATAAAGAGCAAAAAGTCTATTATGGTAAAAAAGGAATTCAGTTAAATGAACTGGCGCAGGTAGTCAAAGACGAAGCCCGCAAGGATGCCACCGTGCGCTTTGTGATTCGGCCGGATGCAGCAGTAGCCTACCAGGATATTGTGCGGGTAATGGATATTTTAGCGGCGGCAGGGGTGGATAAACCATTATGGGGAGTGGATCGGAATCAGATTCCCAAGAAGGTCCCTGAGGAGCCGCAGAAAAATTAAGGCTAGATCTAGATAGGGAGAGGCCAATGAATGCTAGGGAAAAGAAAAACTATATCATTGCAATCGTGCTTTCAATTTTGTCTCATGCACTGATTGCTTTTGTCTATATTCCACAAAATTTAATGGAACAGCCCGTGGAATTTGAAGATTTTTCGGTGAAAATGGTGGAGATTTCTCTCCAAGCTAAAGCTAAAACCAAAACGGAAGTAACCGAAAAGAAAAAAGAACTTCCGGAGCAACCTCAAAAAGTAGAAAAAAAAGAAGTGGTGAAACCAAAGCCCAAACCAGTGCCACAACAAGCTACCACTAAAGAACCAGAGTTACCAACCAAAAATGATCCCCAAGCGAAACCACCGGCAGAGAAGGCGGCGGAAACAATTGGCGCTAATCAAGAGGTGGCGGAGGTAAAGCCCACTCCCTCGGCCAGTCCTACCCCCACGCCCTTTCGGCCCAAAAGCATGGGTTCGGGGCAACAGATGTTAACCAGTGGCGGAGACGATCTGCCCAATTATCCGAAAAATGCCATGAATGAGGGAATTGAAGGTAAGGTTTATCTAAAAATAAAAGTTGGCCAAAAAGGGAACGTGGTGAGTGCTTTGGTAGTCCAATCAGCAAAAGACTCGCGGTTGGACAACGTGGTCTTACGTGGGGTTCGGAATTACTGGAAATTTAAAGCTTACCCTGAAAATTATTATGTAAATGTAGTCTTTAGTTTTAGTATTGATGAGGGCGTGACCATGAAGTTTACCAAAGCCGAGACTAGACCTTAAAGCATAAGGAGGAAGATCTAATGTACCGGAGATTTATAAGTGGCATGATGCTCCTGGTTCTTTGCGTGCTCACTAGCTATACGGTGGCCGAAACACCCCCTCTATTATCCATTGCCAATAAGTATATTAAGATTTATGTGAATAACACTAAGTATGAGACTGGCCGTTTTGCCGTTGATACTACCGAAGGGGATGCTACCCGGACTGATGATGACCATAAACCCTTGATTTATGGTCGGCCCCGCCCCTGGACTTCTTTTACTACGATTCGGATTGATGGTAAAAATCATGTTTTTGGGAAAGCTACCAAAAAACGTTCCGGCAAGAATCTGCCGGGGGGAGAGATCGTTCGGCCACCCCAGATTACCAAAAACAAGATTACCATGCAGTGCCGCTATGGAGATATCTTGGTGGAACAGGTTCTGGATATTATTCGTAGTCCCAGTACCGGGGCATTAGATACGGTGAGGATTAAGTACATATGCAAAAATGAAGGAACCACCGAGACAACGGTGGGAATTCGGACCTTATTTGATACCATGTTGGGTAATAATGACGGGGCTCCTTTCCGGTTAGGGGAAAAAGAGATCACCGGGGAATTTAGCGCTGGCAAAGATGATTATCCTGATTTCTGGCAAGCTTTCGATTCCCTGGCGTCACCCGCCGTCATTGCGCAAGGAACTTTAAGAGGGGGAGAAGTAACGGCTCCCGATAAGATTGTTTTTGCTAATTGGGGGAAAGCTGCCGATAATCCTTGGGATATTCAGGTGGAGGAAGGGCAGAGTTTTGTCCGTAAGGGCGAAGAAGAGCTCGATAGTACCATTATGATGTATTGGTGGCCCAAACTGCTAAAACCCAAGGAAGAATTTAGTATTGTTGCTTATTATGGTTTGGGAGGAATTACTTTTGCCCCGGGAAATACGCTGCTGGGGATTTCGGCACCGGCAGAAGTGCAATACAATAAGGCGGATCCCCAAAAGTATACTATTGTCTTGTACCTGGAAAACCGGGGCGAAGCCAAGGCTAATGATGTTAAGGTTCGACTGGATCTGCCCATGGGTTTAGAAGTCACCCAGAGTAAGCCGGAAGTCTTTATCCCGGAGTTGATTCCCGGGGTTATGAAACAAATTTCCTGGGAGATTCGCCCCAATGGGGTTTACCAGGGTGATACTAGTTTTCAAATCATTGTCAGTGGTGATGGTTTGGAGAGTAACCAGGTGAGTCGAAACCTAAAAATTGTGGGGCCACCCCGGTTAGTGGGAGCGGTAGCTATGCCCAAACTGAAGGTTGTTAATAATTATTGGCAACCTACTCCGCCCCTTACGGCGACATTAGTGCTCAGAAATATTGGTGAAACCGCCGCTTATGATATAAAAGCAGTTTTTCAGGAGCAACGGGGAGTCAAATTAGCCCCGGGGGAACGGGCCGAAAAATTATTGGGAGATTTGGCCGGAAAGCAACAGACGAATCTTTCCTGGCAGGTAATTCCCGAGAATGGTTTTGAAGTAGGAAAGTTTAATGTGAACATCACTGGTATCGGAGTGGTTCCTCTAAAAATTCCGGGACGGCTGCCTTTACCACCTTTACCAATTCGCTTGCACTTTACCAAGCAAGCTGATTTGAAGCTGGGCCAGGTATATACTTGTGAGTTGAAAGCCAATAATTTATTAAATATTAGTAAATTTGACTTGGATATCAAGTATAATCCCCAGCAATTACGTTTGGTTAATGTCTCCCG
>JANQHU010000071.1 GCA_028282485.1 Bacillota bacterium | reverse complement strand
GAAGAACGATGGCAAAAAAAATGGGAAAACGATGGTTTATACCGTTCGGAAATAAAACAGGATCAACCTAAATATTACGCGTTGACAATGCTCCCTTATCCCAGTGGTGATTTGCATATTGGTCATTGGTACGCGATTACTCCGCCAGATGCCCATGCTCGTTTTAAAAGAATGCAAGGTTATAATGTATTATTTCCCATGGGTTTTGATGCTTTTGGCCTTCCGGCAGAAAATGCTGCTATTAAACGGCAGATTCATCCCCACAAGTGGACCATGAGCAATATTGCTAAGATGCGAAAACAATTGAAGTCCATGGGGGCGATCTTTGATTGGCGCCGGGAAATAATTTCCTGTTTGCCGGAGTATTACCGTTGGACCCAGTGGTTCTTCTTAAAGTTTTATGAAAAAGGAATTGCTTACCGCAAATTTTCACCAGTGGATTTTTGTCCTAATTGTAATACTACCTTAGCTAGGGAGCAAGTCTGGGGCGAGGATCGCCATTGTGAGCGGTGTGACACTACCGTAATTAAAAAAGAATTAAATCAATGGTTCTTTAAAATCACTGATTATGCCGAAGAATTACTGGATTTCTCCCAATTAGACTGGCCGGAGCGAATTATCACCATGCAGCAAAACTGGATTGGCCGGAGCGAAGGGGCGGAAGTGAATTTTACTACCGAAGCCGGACAAGAAATAAAAGTATTTACTACTCGGCCGGATACTCTTTGGGGCGTTACCTTTATGGTCTTAGCTCCGGAACATCCCTTGGTTGGGGAGATTACCACCGACCAATACCGTTCCGAAGTGACTGCTTATATGGAGCAGGCGGCTAAACAAACCGAAATCGAACGATTAGCGGCCACGCAGGAAAAGACCGGAGTCTTTACTGGTGCTTATGCGATTAATCCGGTTAATGGCGAAAAAGTGCCGATTTGGATTGCCGACTATGTTTTAATGGGTTATGGTACTGGGGCGATTATGGCAGTTCCGGCCCATGATCAAAGAGATTTTGATTTTGCCAAACATTTTGGCTTGCCCATCAAAGTAGTTATCGCCCCAAAACTTGAGGAGAGTTATCAAGAATTACAGCAGGCCTATACTGATGTTTCCGAAGGGGTGATGGTAAATTCGGGGGAGTTTAATGGGGTTGCGGCAAAGGTAGCTAAAGCAAAAGTAACTGATTGGTTAGCTGAGCAGAAGTATGGTCAAAAAACCGTTAACTACCGCTTGCGGGATTGGTTAGTTAGTCGGCAACGCTATTGGGGGGCTCCGATTCCGATAATCTATTGTAGTAAATGTGGTACCGTACCGGTGCCGGAAAAAGATTTGCCGGTTTTATTACCGGAAGATGCCGAATTTTTACCTACTGGGGAATCACCTCTAAAGCATCATCAGGATTTTCGCAAGACTCTCTGTCCCCAATGTGGTGGCCCAGCGGAGCGGGAAACGGATACCATGGATACTTTTATGTGTTCTTCTTGGTATCAGTATGGTTATTTAAGTCCCTATTATCAAGGCAAGGGTCCTTTTGATCCCGCAGAAGCAGCTTACTGGCTCCCGGTAGACACTTATACCGGTGGGGTGGAGCATGCATGTATGCATTTGATTTATACCAGATTTTTTACCAAAGCAATGCGGGATTTAGGATTGATTAGCTTTAATGAACCCATGACTAAATTGCGTAATCAAGGGATTATTTTGGGTGAAGATAGCGAAAAGATGAGTAAATCTCGGGGGAATGTAATTGCTCCTGATGATCTGGTCGAACGTTATGGAGCGGACGCGGTGCGCACTTATTTAATGTTTGGTTGGCGTTGGGAACAAGGTGGTCCTTGGGATAGCCGAGGGATCGAAGGGATGCATCGCTTCTTAAATCGCATCTGGGATTTAATTATAGAAGAAGTACCTCCCCAAACTGCTAGTGAAAAAGAAAAATTGCTTTGTCGCAGGATGCACCAAACTATTTTGAAAGTAACTACCGAAATTGAAAATTTTTCTTTTAACACTTATATTGCGACTTTAATGGAATTTTCCAACTTAATGGCCAAAGTTAAATCGGATGTTTACGGCAGCCCGGCCTGGAAGGAAGCGGTTAAAATCCTACTACTATTATTAGCGCCGGCCTGTCCTCATATAACTGAAGAATTATGGTATAAGCTAGGAGAGGCCTGTTCGATTCATCGCCAGCAATGGCCGGAATATAATCAAGAACTGGCTGCGGAAGAAGAGATCGAGATTGTAGTGCAAATTAATGGTAAGATTAGAGAAAAAATAGTAGTTCCTATAGATTGCAGTGAACCACAATTACGGGAAATAAGTCTCAAAAACCCGAATATTCAAGCTTTACTACAAGAAAAAACTATTAAAAAGGTAATTACCGTACCCAATAGATTAGTTAATATTGTGGCTGGCTAACAAATAGCCTTGATATTTTTAAATTAGGAAGCCCCAGGCAATCTCGGGGCTTTTTAGTTTGCATAAAACTCTTTTCGGGCGGAGAATTTATTTTTAACAGCCAAAATTAAAAATAAGAAAACGTCGAAAAGATGGAGAGATAAATTATGAAAAAATTCGTCTTTTTCCTAAAAAAACGAGTATATTTTTTAATTATCAGTAGTATCTTGTTAATAATAGTTTTGTTGGGTTCGGTTATAGTGCAGCTAGTAGGTATTCCAAAGTTTTTACGAATCTCCCCGCAGCAGAGTGTACGCTTGTTAGTCTATTATCCGCTTAGTTTTCACCCTTTAACCAAAAAAATGTTAAAAAATGAAACTGGGGGCAAAGTTACTAATAAATTGGAATTGAAATCAGGCCAAAAGAATAGTTTTGACGTAGAACTACGATTACTAGGCGCAATTCCGGTAAAAAGATTGCGGATCGAGGTGGCCAAAGCCCCTCAGGTTATTCCCAGTGGTCAAGCGGTGGGGATTTTATTATCCAGCAAGGGTCTAGTAGTAGTTGGCCATCTCCCGGTGAAAGGCATTGATGGCAAACTATATTATCCCGCTAAAGATGCAGGCCTTCAGTTGGGGGATTTATTATTAGCTATTAATAAAGAACCCATGAACCGCATTTCGGAAGTAGAAAGCTTTTTGAAAAATACCAAGCATAATTTTCATAAACTAGAGTTAACTATCAAGCGGCAGCAACAAATTAAAAAGCTTTATATTCGTCCCGTTTTAACTTTTAGGGATTTTCGAACTAAAGAAAAGCGATATCGTCTGGGGCTTTATCTAGAAGATCCGGCTGCCGGAGTAGGAACTATGACTTTTTACACCCCTGATTATCAGGGATTTGCAGGCCTAGGCCATCGGATTGGCAATTTTGCTGGCCGCCGGGACATTCCTTTTGCCAGAGGAGAAATTGTTTTAGCAGATATTTGCGGCACCAAAAAAGGATGTCCTGGCCAACCGGGTGAAAAAATCGGTATTTTTAGTAATAATGCTTTACCCATCGGGATCATTGAAAAAAATTGTCGGTTTGGTATATATGGTAAATTATTAAATAATAAAGTGCCTAGAAATAACCTACCCATTGATGCCGCTTATAATTCGGAAATTAAAACAGGTTCTGCTAAAATATATACTGTGATTAATGGTACTAAGATTGAGGAATTTCAAGTAAAAATAATTAAGGTTTTTAAACAACGCCGTCCTGGAGGGAAGGGCCTGATTTTAAAAGTCACCGATCCGGCTTTATTAAAAAAGACCGGGGGAATTATTCAAGGGATGAGTGGTAGCCCGATTATTCAAAATGGCAAATTTATTGGAGCCGTCACTCATGTTTTTGTCAATGATCCCACCAAAGGTTACGGGGTTTTAGCCGAA
The DNA here is from genome assembly GCA_028282485.1 of Bacillota bacterium. Lineage (GTDB taxonomy): Bacteria > Bacillota > UBA4882 > UBA8346 > UBA8346 > JANQHU01. The sequence goes on along the minus strand of JANQHU010000071.1, from coordinate 3,019 downwards.
TGGATGCTTAAAGAATTAAAGGAAATTGTCAATCAATCTAGCAAGGCCTCATAAACAAAATAACTAATTAAAATAATAGTTTTCCAAATCCAAAAAAGGATTTTTAAAAAAGATAGCGAACATTAAAACATCTTTTTTATAGAAGGTGTTTTCTTAAAGTGGCTATTGTAAAACTAGGAATTGTTGATGATAATAAGCCTTTGTGTGATTTGCTTTACGAGTATTTTTTAGCCCAACCTGATTTTGTGGTTGAAATAATTGCACACAATGGCTATGATGTATTAAAAGGATTGGAGAGGCCGGGACTGGAGATTGATGTCTTATTATTAGACATGATCATGCCTGGCCTGGATGGTTTTACTCTTTTAAAACACTTACAAAATCAAAAAGATTTTAAAAGATTTAAAATTGTGGTCTTTTCTGGTTTTTTAGAAGATGAGTTAATGAAAAAAATGGCAGATTTTCATGTTGATTACTATATAATTAAACCTTTTAATTTAGAGATTTTAGGACGGCGGCTGCGCCAAATTGTTTTGAGTCCGGCTAACGTTTATCAACGCGTTTCCACCAAGGACTATCAAAATAATTTTAATAAAGAAATATTAGAGGAAATTACCAAAATTATTCAAAGTATTAAGATACCAACTCATTTTAAAGGTTTTTCTTATTTACGAGATGCTATCTTTTTAACCATTATTAAGCCAGAGTTATTAAATGAAATTACCAATAAACTATATCCTTTAATTGGTGCTTCTTATCAATCAAATGAAAAACGGGTGGAACGGGCCATGCGTTTTGCCATTGAAACGGCCTGGAACAAAGCAAATTTAGATGTTTTAAATAATTTATTTGGTTATTGTGTTGATGATAATAAAGGGAAGCCCACTAATGCTTTGTTTATAGCTAAAATTGCCGATTTAGTAAGATTAAAAATGAAGTACCGAGTGAGAGTAAGTTGACGGAGGGGTTTTATTGGATTATCGTGGAACAGCTCGTATTGATTTACGGACTAAGAATTTAGTAAAAAGATTAAACTCAGGAGATATTGCTGTTATTAACCATTGTGATATTGATCAGGTAGCTGCTGATTCTTTAGTGAAAGCCAGAATTAAAGCAGTTGTCAATGCTGATAAATCCATTTCCGGAAGATATCCTAATAGTGGCCCCTTAACCCTTCTCAAAGAGGGGATTTCCATAATTGACAATGTGGGAATGGAAGTTTTTCACAAAATTCATGAGGGAGATAATATCGAACTCAAAGAAAATCAGGTTTGGTGTAACAACCAGCTTTTAGGAAGCGGAAGCTTTTTGAAACTAACTGAGGTGGATTCACTTTTAAAAACTATTCGTAAAGACCTAAGCTTAGAACTTGATAAATTTTTACATAATACCTTAGACTATGCTCTAAAAGAAAAAGATTTAATTCTGGGCTCTTTTCCGATTCCTAAAGTAGTTACCAAGATTGATAACCGTCCTGTTTTAGTAGTAGTCAGGGGGCATCATTACCGGAAAGATTTAATGATTATTAAACCTTATATTGACGATATTCGTCCGGTTTTAATTGGAGTTGACGGGGGCGCGGATGTGCTTTTAGAGTTTGGGTATAAACCGGATCTGATTATTGGGGATATGGATAGTGTTTCCGATGCGGCGCTAACTTCCGGTTCGGAGATTTTAGTACATGCATATGCTGATGGACGGGCTCCGGGCTTAACCAGAGTCGAAGAATTGGGTTTAACCGCCAAACGCTTTCCGGCACCAGGAACTAGTGAAGATATTGCTCTACTACTGGCCTATGAAAAAGGAGCGAGCTTGATTGTGGCTGTGGGCACTCATTTTAGTATGATTGATTTTTTAGATAAAGGCCGCGCCGGCATGGGTAGTACTTTTTTAGTGCGTTTAAAGATCGGTTCCATTCTGGTTGATGCGCGGGGGGTAAGCCAGATCTATAACGGCCGCATGAAAATCCGGTACCTTTTGCAAGTAGTTTCGGCGGGGATTGTCACGGTTTTAATTTTAGTCTCCCAGTTACCCTGGTCGAAAGAATTATTACGCACTTTTTGGTTGCAGATTAAACTATATTACGGCTTTTAGAATTTAAGGAGGAAGTTTATTTTGATCATAGATTTTCGATATCATATTATCACCATCGTGGCTATTTTTTTAGCCCTGAGTTTGGGGATTTTAATTGGGGCTAATACGGGCAAACCTTTTCATGCGGAATTACAAAACCAAATGGTTCGAATTGAGAAGACCTATGCCACTATTCGAGCCAATCAAAAACAACTACAAGATTCCTTAAAAGCCAAAGAGAAAGAGCTAAGTATAGCCAAAAAGTTTCAGAGTATGGTTCTACCAAATCTGATTACCAATAGTCTGCAGGAACAAAAAATTGCCATTTTACGAACTAATAATTCGGTTGATTTTAAGCATTTAAAAGTTTTAGTGGATTATTTAGAGCAAGCCGGAGCGGAGATAACCAGTATTACCACTTTTAATCAACCTCTCAAAGATTTAGATGATCCTTTAAGATTAGAGTTGACGGAAACTTTAGAAATTTCTGCTCCTAATGATGAGAATGATTTTTTACAAGAAGTTTTTACTAAAATTTTTCAAATTATTACTAGAGGAGAAGAACGAGAAAAATTGCAATTATTGCGAGATAAGGATTTGCTCCAGTTGTGGGGAAATTATAAAGGAGAAGAGGTTACTAAGTTTATCTTTTTTGGTGGGAGCATGAATGCAGAGAATAATCATCAAAAAGAAATTGATGCCTTTTTATTTGAAGCCGCGCGGTATTTAAAAGTAGCAGTTATCGGAGTAGAACCAGGCTTTGTTTCCGAATCATATATGAATTTTTATCAAACAAAAGTTGCCACTACTATTGATAACATTGATACCTTGCCAGGAATTGCCACTTTAGTTTATGCCCTTTTTTCAGGGAAAACTGGTCATTATGGAGTCAAAGATACGGCGCGTAAACTAATCCCTGATTTTAAAATTGATTATTAAGTAAGAA
>JANQHU010000021.1 GCA_028282485.1 Bacillota bacterium | reverse complement strand
AATGGGCAAAACAGAGTCCGGAGCAGTCTGGCTTGATCCCGTGAAGACTAGTCCTTATGAATTTTACCAGTACTGGCGGAATACCGATGATCGGGATGTGCCACGTTTCCTAAGGCTATATACCTTTTTACCAGTGGCCGAGGTACAAAGATTGGGGGCACTGCAGGATCAAGAGATCAACCAAGCCAAAGCCATCTTAGCCTTTGAAGTAACGAAGTTGGTTCACGGCCTGGCTGCTGCCGAAAAAGCGGTAGAAGCTGCCCGGGCTTATTTTGGGAAAACTGCTAATCAAGTAGCCGATTTGGAGGGGCTTGCGTTAGAGCGGAACCGAGTAACAGAGGGAATGGGAATAATTGATTTGGTAATTGCGGCTGGTTTTGCAAAAAGTCGTAGCGAAGCCAAAAGATTAATTACTCAAGGTGGAATCAGCCTTAATGAAGTGAAGATTACTAATTTTGAACAACTAATTGGGGAAGCGGAGTTTGCCCCAGGGTATTTATTGTTGAAAAAAGGTAAAAAAGATTATCGAAAATTGATTTTAAATGATTAAAGACTTAGAATAAGTAAGGTTAAGTCGATACGTCGCTGAGCGGCGTATTTTTTTGTAATGAGAAATTACATATAGAAAAATACCTTTCTCTTTATTAAGTTATTGGAAAGAGCAACCGATAATCAGAATATGAGGAGGAGAAGTAATGAAGCTACGAACCCGATTTTATTTGTATATCATCATTATTAGCTTCATGCCTTTACTAGGCTTTTTACTAGTTTGCTTGGAACTAATGGGCCCTGAAGAGGGATTATTTACCTTCGGTAAATTATTTTTGCTAGAGGTTGGCGTTGCTTTGGGAGTAGGGTATTGGGCTTATCAAAGTATTGCCAAAAAAGTTAAACATCTAAAACATGAAGTCCAGAGTATTGTAAAAGCCCAAGCAACGGGAGAGTTTGGCCAGTTACCTTATATTAGCATTGGTAACGATGAGTTAGGCCAGTTAAAAAAATTAATTTGGGATGCCTTTAGTAAACAAAATGCTCAGTTGAGTGAGTTGGAGAGTAATTATCGAAAAATTCAATATTCCAAAATGGATTTAGAAGAAAAGTATGCCCAGTCCTACACCTTACAGTTAATTTTAGAAGAAATTAGTCGGGAGTTAGATATTGACCAACTACTTAAAAAGACTTCGGACATTATTATAGGGGTCTTTGGTAGTAAACGCTGTACCATCTATATGGTTGATGATGAAATGGAAAATCTGGTTCCCCGGGCGAGCTCCGGAGGTCGGGTGGTTTTAAAAGAGATTTCTTTACAAAGTGATAATATTATTGTGCGGGCTTGCCTGGAAAAACAAGTTTTCACCGAGCGGGATTTTAGCCCCCAGGAATTAGCGGAAATTTTAAAACAGAATATCCGAAGTATTCTGGTGATCCCTTTAACAGGAAGAAATAATAATTTAGGAACCTTGGTTATTGAGCACGAACAAGCGGATGGCATCAGTCGAGAATTAACGGAATTTGCGCGAAATATTGCCCAAGAATTAAGTCTTTCCGTGGAAAACTCTTACTTATATATTAAAATGAAGCATATGGCCATTCATGACGGATTAACCGGAGTCTACAACCGGATGTATTTAATGAATTATATGATGGAGCTTTTTGCCAATCGTCCTAATACAGTTACGGTAATTTTATGGGATCTGGATCATTTTAAGTCCATTAACGATCGGTACGGGCACTTAACCGGGGATCTGGTTTTAAAAACTTTTACCGCCATTGTCCAAAAAATTCTTCCTACGGGGATTCTGGCACGTTATGGTGGTGAAGAATTCGTCATCTTACTTCCGGAGGTTCCCCAAGACAGTGCCTTCAATCTGGCTCAGTCGATTCGTTGGCAGATTAATGAATATCCTTTTACCACGGTGGAAGGAATGCAGATTTCGGTAACCGCCAGCGCCGGCATTGCTAATTATCCTTTAATTACCGATAATTACGAAGGCTTAATGCAATTAGCTGATGATGCCCTCTACCAGGCCAAAGAAACCGGACGAAATAAGGTTTGTGTGGCCAAAAAGAGTCAACCCCAACTTAATGAGCAACAGGGAGCTGGCTAAGGAAAACCCGAAGGATCTTTAATTTAACTTTAAATTTATGGAGCAACAGCTATTCTTTGTTTTTTATGAAACAACAGAAAAAGGTTGCTCTTTTAATTTTTAAAGCTTTTATTATATCAAATAATAATTCAGTCTTAATTGTTATTTAATAATAATAGGCTATGATGAACCTATATTATGGACATGTTATTCAAGGATTTATTGTTTTGTAGAACAATTAGCGAAGTTAAATTATTATTTGAGAAAGTGTTTTTTAAATGTTTCCAAGCAGTCACGAAGCCAAACCAACTAATTATCAATTAAACTATTGGATTTTAATTAGTGGTCGAATTGTTTCCGAGCTAGGTTCAGCGGTTTTCCGGTTTGGGTTAAGTTTATATATTTTGGATCTCACTGGTTCGGCTACTACTTTTGCCTGGTTTTTAAATTGTAGTATTTTGTTTGGTATTTTAGTCAATCTTTTGGCCGGGAGCTACATTGATCGGCATAATAAGAAAAAACTAATTGTGGGAGCCGACCTTTGCAGCGGGATCTTAGTATTTGCTTTTCTCCTGGTTTTTCAGAGGGATCCGGAAAATATTATGGTAATTTTAATTTACTGTGCTTTAATCACCATTTTGCAGGCGGCTTTAGGTTTGGCTATGAATGCCTCAATTCCGGAGTTGGTGAGTCCGGAAAAGACGACCCATGTTAATTCCATTTTTCAGGCAATCACTGCGCTCATTGGCATCTTAGGGCCCATCAGCGGGGCGCTTGTCTATAAATCCTTGGGAGTGGAAATGATGCTCTATCTAGATGGAGCCAGTTTTTTACTCTCTGGAATCTCAGAAATATTTTTAGGTATCAATTCAACTAAAAGAGTAAGCAGGGCAAAGGAGTCTTTCTTAGGTAAGTATGGGTCTGATTTGCAGTTATCAGTTCGTTATATTCGTCAGGAAAAGTTACTGCTTTTTTTTCTAGTAATTTCGGCTTTAACGAATTTTGTGTTTGTCGCCATGCTCGCTCTAGTATTACCTTATATTAGCTATCAAATTATTAAAGTCTCTCCATTACAATTATCACTAATCGAAGGAAGCCTAGCGGTAGGAGGAATTTTAGGAGCGGTCTATGTTTCTACCCAAAAAGGGGTCGAGTCGTTATTAAAAAAGTATTTTCTGTTTATGCAGCTGGAAGCGCTGTTGATCTTATTCTGGATTTTTCCGCGGCTCTTGGCTATTGCTGATCCCACCACCTGGATGCAGACAATGATTTATCTGGGAGTACTCTTTTTGATGGGAATCTTAGGGGCTCTACAAACAATACCAGCGTTTACTTACTTTCAGTTACAAATTCCGGAAAACATTCGAGCCAGAGTTCTCGGTGTCGCCCAAGCCGGATTAATGTTGGCCGTGCCTTTGGGGGTCTTGGTTTACGGCCAATTATTAGAAAGCAGCGATTGGCTCTGGGTGATAGTCATCTCCGTTTTGTTAATTTTACTAATTAGTTTGTTGGCATTCAAAAATCGCTATTTTCAGCAGTTTCGCGAGCAGCGAACTCATTTATAGGGTTTTTTTTAAGTCACGATAAAAGTTCTCATGAACCCCTAATGCTAAAAGTGTTAACTCTTCACTAAGGTCATCAACTAGATAAGCAAGTAGATAGTGTTGATTTTGTACTTGAAATTTATATACTCGAATCTTAGCTAAGTCCCCTTTTTTTTCTTCACCAATTTCCGGATTAGCGATAATTACTTTAATCGCAAGATTTACTTGAGAAAGTTGATTATTATAAAGCTTTTTATAAATCCGTTTGAAACTAGGTTTTTGAAGAATTTTCATTCCATAAACTCAAAATTTTCTGACTTTTGCATTTTTGCAACTAAGACATCCCGAATGAATTCAATTGGTAAGTCAGGGTTTTCTAAAGCGGTTTTACCAATTTTGGCCCAATAAGTTATTTGTAAAGGTGGTGTACGAAATTCAGCCGCAGCACTTTGTTTGGCTTCATCATAAAGGTCTTTATCAATACGAATGGCTATACTCATTTGCAAGCACCTCCTGTAATTATTATATCAATTTACTACAATAATTACAATAATACTAAGGCCTTTTTTAAAAAGTTAGCTTATCTAAAATGTAAAAAAACAATTTTTTAGTTTCGGCAATAAGGAATACTTCACAAGGAGTATTTTCCTTAATTAAAGCGGTATCAATTTTGGCATTAGTTAAAGCAGGAGCTTCAATGCTAGCCTGAACTAGAGAGAAACCATCACGGGTTTTGGTGGTTTGCTTTTGATTAAACTTGATTTCAGTGATTTTTCCGGTTAGTTCATGGTAGTTTTTAGAGGGGGAAAGAAAAAAACGGTATTTAACGGATTGGTGTTTTTTGATACGGGAAGAGTAGCTGTTGGGAATGCGAAGCTGCACAACAAAAGGATCTTTATCTTCCGGTAAGATCGAAGCGATCGCGACACCGTTTTGTAAAAGAGCTCCATTTTTGAGTGGCGTAATTATTCTAATAATACCGTTATTGGGGGCATTAACGGAAGAAGCTTTAATGTTTAAATTAACGTTTTCGATTTGATTCTGGAGTTCGGCAATAACTTCTTCTTTTTGAGTAAGGTCATTTTGAATATCAATAAGAGTTTTGTTTTGAAAAATTTTTAAGTCTAATTGAAGAGAATTTAATGCTTCTTGAGCAGCTATTATTTTCTCCCGGGCAATAGCCCCTTTTTTGTAGAGAGCGGCTAAAGAATAGTAATCTACTTTTTTTTGTTTTAATTGGTTGGCTAACTTTTTAGTCTTTGTTACATAATCTAAATAACGGTAGTAATATTCATGGCCATTCTCTTCTAAAAATAGTTTTTGGCTTTCTTCAGGATTAATGGATTCAGTGATACATTCTTCTAATATGCGGAGGTTCTTTATATGATCCTCAATTTTTCTTAATTCATCGGAGGCAGCGATTTTTTTCTGATCATAAGAATTATTTGCGAGTGTATAGAGAACTTCTCCTTGACGTACTTTTTGGCCATTTTTAATAAAAACGTTGGTAACTTTGCCAGAGATCTTATTTATAATAAGACTACTTGCATCATTTGGCTTAACTATTCCAGTAGTCTTTAAGGGTAGCTCGATCTCTATAAAACATAACATTAGTAATAAGAATCCCAATACTCCCATTAACAAATAAAGGGAGTTAACAATTAAGGGATTAGGAGTAGCTGCTTGCAATTCATGGCTATCATTATTTCTGGTATTATAGAAGGGGGGGTTTAGCAAAGTGTTTGCTCCTCTCTAAAAACTAGGCAGTTGGTTCTTCCATAGATCATAGTATTTATGCCGCTGTTCCATCAAATATTTGTGGGTACCAGACTCAATTATTCTACCCTGCTCTAAGACATAAATGCGATCGCAATTGATCACAGTATTTAAACGATGAGTGATGATTATGAAAATAAGATCACGAAAATAGTGGTTAATATTTTGATAGAGTAATTTTTCGGTAATGGCATCTAGGCTATTGGTAGCCTCATCAAAAATAAGGATCTGGGGCTTTTTCAGGAGCGCTCTGGTGATGACTAATTGTTGGCGTTCGCCTCTTGCTAAATTAGAGCAATTATCTTCAATTAAGGTATTATAGCGTTCCGGAAGTTTATTGATAAAATCGTGAGCTTTAGTAATTTTGGCGGCATCAATTATTTCTTCCATAGAAATCAGAGAGTTTCCCGCGGATAAATTTTCGATGATGGTACCCTTAAATAAAGATTGTTGTGCAGATATATAGATAATTTTTTCCCTTAAAGCCTGAGTGTTCAGATCGTTAATATTATAGCCGTTGATTAGGATATCTCCGGTTTCTGGAGAATGATAGTTAATTAGTAATTTAGCTAAACTACTTTTACCGGAACCACTGGGGCCGATTAGAGCAATTTTTTCTCCCGGGTTCACAAAAAGATTAATATCTTTAAGTACCCCAGTTTTACTAGGATAGTTAAAAGAAATATTTTTGAACTCGACAATTCCTTTTAGCTGGGGGAAATAAAAATTTTCGTGATTAAGAGAGTTTTTTTCCATATTTTCTTCCATAGTGGTATTTAAATTATGCAAAGTTATTTTTACTATTTGTAAAAGAGGTTGGATTTGGAGGAGATTTTTGATTGGCTCAAAGAGATAACTAATGAGGAGGCTCATAGTTAATAATTGGCCGAGAGTTAGTTGATTGGCGAGGATATTCAGGGTACCAAGCCATAGTAGTAAGATCAGGCAAAGAGTAGCAATAAGCTCACTGCTAATTTTGCTCATATTAATTAGCAGTTTGGAGGTGAATTTACTCCTGATTAGTCGGACAATAGTTTTTTCGCCTTTAAGGGCAGTGGCCTTTTCTTCATTATAGATTTTGATAGTTTCAATATTATTTAAGGTTTCAGCAAGATGAGCCAAAGTTGCCGCCGATTCCCTATTAGTTTTTTGCAGAAGTTTGTTAACTGGCTTTGCGGTAAACCAGCTAATTAAGGCATTTAGAAGTAAAAAACTAATAGTAATGCTCAAAAACAAGAAATTTTGGGTGGACAAAGTAATGATTCCTAAGGTTAAAAAGACCAGATCAAAAGTTAACACTAAAACGGATTCAGAAATAATGGTTTCGATTTTAGTAATATTTATAAAGGAATTAAGAATTTCACCAAGGCGATTTTGAGAAAAAAAAGTTAAAGGTAAGTTAAGAAGATACTGATAATAACCGATCAGTATCTTCTTAACTTACCTTTAACTTTTTTTTCTCAAAATCGCCTTGGT
>JANQHU010000019.1 GCA_028282485.1 Bacillota bacterium | reverse complement strand
TGATTGCGGGTATATCTCCCCAGCAGATACCGGATTCCGGCCAGCAAAATAATAAAAACTCCCTTTAAAGATCCGTTGCTCATATAAAGAATTTCCTTGGCGGTCTTGGTGGGCAAGTCTAGTTGGCACCAACCGCTCCCGGTGGTTTCTTTACTCGGGAGGCTATCTGCCAAAAATCCGTTTTTATTCACCCCCAGCAGTTGCTCACGCCAGTAATCATTTTCATTTTGGTAATTTGGGCTCATTTTTTGCTTCCTCTTTAGCTTATTTAAAACCGAAATTCAAAATCCCCTAAGTTCTCTTGTTGCAAGCTCAGATAACCACTGGCTAATTGCAACTCCTGCAACGTTATTGCGGTTGATTCCATAAAAGATGCCAAGATACCGCCATAATCCGCGGCCATTCTTTTGATAGTACGCTCTTTAAAGAGTTTGGTGCTATAATTAAAACCCAAATGTAACGTATGGCCTTCTTCTCGAGCTCCCAGTAAGAGATCAAATTTAACTTGTTGATCACTAACTGCAAAGACCTCCCAGGTTAAAGCACCATTTTGATTTTGGGGCAAATCAAAATTCTGCATGGTAAACATGGTTTCCACTAAAGGATGGCGGCTCGGCTCCCGCTTCAAAGCTAATTTTTCAATTAACCTTTCAAATTGATAATCCTGGTTTTCAAAAGCTTGCAAGGTATTGGCTTTGACTTCCGCTAAAAATTGAGCCACCGTCTTTGCCCCTTCCGGCCGATTGCGAATGGCCAGGGTATTTACAAAGACGCCGATAATCTTTTTCAGATCCGCATGGGGTCTCCCGTAGATAGGGGTTCCCACAATCAGATCCTCTTGCCCGGCATACTTGGCTAACAGAATATTGTAGGCGGCTAATAAGACCATAAAGAGGGTAGTTCCATTCTGGAGGGCAAATTTTTGCAGTCGCGTTGTTTGGTCTTCAGCTAGAGCAAACTCATAAGTAGCACCTACAAAACTGAGAGTCGCGGGCCGTTCATAGTCAAGGGGTAAGCTAAGGTGGGGGAGCTCCCCCTGATATAGATCGAGCCAGTAATCTTCCTGAGCCTGCATGGCCCTGGAGGCCAGCATTTCGTTTTGCCACTGGGAGAAATCTTTGTAATGTAACTTTAAAGGAGGAAGCTCCCGGCCCGCCATCAAGGCCTGCAACTCTTCAAAAAAGATAGTCATGGAGGTGCCGTCGGAGATGATATGGTGGATATCTAAGAGCAGCACATGCTTTTCCTCAGCTATTTTGGCTAAGACAACCCGGATTAGGGGTGCCGTGTCTAACAAAAAGGAACGAATAAAACCTTCCAAATCCGTTTTAACCCGCTCCTCGGAAGACTTAATATTAAGCACTTTAAAATCAACCTGTTCGTGAATCTTTTGAACTGGTTCCCCCCCTTCGATTACAAAGGAGGTTCGCAAGCTTTCATGCCGGGCGATGAGGGTTTGGAAGAAAGCATTCAGCTCTTCTTTGGCCAATTTCCCTTTGATTAAAATAGCTCTGGGAGCATTATAATTAACACCGGTTCCCTCTAACTGGCTCATAATATAAATTCTTTTTTGGACGGAAGACAAAGGATAAAACTCCTGCCGGGCAGTCGGTTGAATGGAAAGATAGATATTCGGTTGCATCTGCTTGAGATAAACGGCTAGCTGCTTGATGGTGGGGTACTGAAAGACATCAATTACCGATAGCTTTTTTTGTAAATGCTTATGGATTTGTGCAACTACCATGATCGCATTTAAAGAATGCCCCCCCATGGCAAAGAAATCGTCGACGATACTTACCGTCTCCAGATGCAACACCTTCTTCCATATAGCCACTAATTTTTCTTCCACTTCGTTAGTAGGGGCGACAAAATCAGCCTCGTTATGGCGACTGGGCTGGGGTAACTTTTTTTGATTCAACTTACCATTAGGAGTGAGGGGCATTTTCTCCAACATCACAAAACGAGTGGGAATCATATATTCCGGTAACCGCTCCCCTAAAAAACGCCGTAACTCCGGCGGTTCTATTTTTTCAGTAGTAACCAGATAAGCACATAAATAAGTTTCGGCGGCGAAATCCTCCCGGGCTATGACGGCTGCTTCTTTTACTCCCGTCAGTTCTAAAAGGCGGGTTTCAATCTCCGCCGTCTCCACCCGATAGCCCCGAATCTTCACTTGGTGATCGGCCCGTTTTAAAAATTGAATCCTTCCGTCCGGCAAATACCGCCCCAAATCCCCGGTACGGTAAACCCGCCGGGTAGTATCACCCTCAAAAGAGACCTGCAAAAACTTTTGCTCAGTCAGCTCCGGGTGGTTTACATAACCCCGGGCTAAACCGAAGCCCGCAATAAATATTTCCCCGGTAACTCCAATGGGTACTGGTTTTAGGTGCTCATCCAAGAGATAAACTTGGGTATTGGCAAGCGGCTTGCCAATAGCGGCTACTTTCTCTGCCGCCGCTACTTTCTGAAAATTAATTTTCTGAAAAACGGCCCCAATAGTGGTCTCCGTAGGCCCATAATGATTGAAGACTACTGTTTGCGGGTAGGCCTGGTGAAACTTCCGGGCATCATTTAAATTAAACTTTTCCCCCCCTAAAACAATTAAGCGTAAACTCTGATAAGCTCCTTGGGCCGGAAATTGATAATTATTGACTAAAGTGCTAAATAAGGAGGGGGTTAACTTTAAATAGGTAATGGTCTGTTCCCGAATGTATTTTAAGACAGTATCCGGAGAGGAATACTGGGATTTCGAAAGTAAATGGAGCCAGCCTCCGTTGGCTAAGGACGAAAAAAGCGAGGTATACCCTAAATCAAAACAAAAAGAGGATAAGAGCAGGGTGCGGTCCTGGGCAGTGATCGCCGCTTCCCGGGAGAACCAAGCCAGGTAATTGCAGAGACCCTTATTTGCGATCATCACCCCTTTAGGGTTCCCGGTAGTTCCCGAGGTGTAAATAATATAGGCCAGGTGATCCCCTGTGGCGGAAGGCTTCGGATTAGGAGGGTAGGGTTCCCCTTGAGCAGTAATTTCATCAAGATCAAGTATTTCATTAGTAATTTTTTGGCGATAACTCACATATACTCTTTTTGTGACTAACAGCAGCGCCCCGCTATCCGCCAACATGTATTTTTTCCGTGCCAGGGGATATTCCGGGTCAATGGGGAGAAAAGCACCTCCGGCCTTTAATATCCCGAGGAGACCCACTAACAGATCCAGCGAAGCATTTTCTACCATTAGGCCCACTACCGTATCCGGCTGCACTCCTTTTTCCCGCAGCCTTTCGGCTAAGCGATTGGCTTGATCATTTAGTTCACCATAAGTGAGGGAAGCTTCATTGGCAACTGCCGCAATCCTCATCGGATGCTGTTGGACTTGTTTCTCAAATAACTGACAAAAATTTTCAGCCACAGGATGGGCCTCAGAAGGCTGATTAAACTCCTGCAACAGCTTTGCCTTTTCGTCATCGGAAAAAATCTCAATATCAACTAATTTAGTATTAATATCGGCTAAAGCATTCTGTAAAAAGTTTAGAAAATGGGCTCCGATGCGCCCAATAGTTTCCGGATGATAACGGTCTAAATTATATTCAATTACCAAATTCAGATGATTTAGATCTTTGAGACAAACAAATAAGGTATTGATTTTTAGCTGCCTAAGGTATTTTTGTTCGTGAATATTAGTTAATAAAAGGGCCGTATCAAACAGCCCAAAACCGTCCTGGTCAGCTGCCATCTCCAGATAATCCGGCAGCATTTCTAAGGGGAATCGCAAATGTCGGTTCGCTGCAATGACGTTTTGTTTCGTTTGTACTAGTAATTCTTTAAAAGTCATCTCAGGGGTTAACAGATCGCGAATGGCTAAAAAGGTATTTAAGAATTCCCCCTCCCTCTTTTGTTTTAAGAGAGGCATCCCCACCAGCAGATCCGAATTAGCCGTATACCTTTGTAGCAAACCTACCAAAGTGGTCAATAAAATCACAAACAGATTATGTTCGGAAGAATTGGCCAGTTTTTCTAACTTAATAAATAACTCCCCTTCAATCCGCCACTCTGTTTCTCCATTTAAAGTTACCCGATTCTGCCTATTGGTAAGATAATCATAAGGAAAATAACTCTTAACTAAATCTCCTTTTAATTTCTCCAACCAATATGCTTTTTCTTCAGCCACCTCATCATTACAAACTGCCAGGTTTTTGAAGATAGCATTTTGCATCTTGCCACCCCCGCTTAAAAATTCACTTAAAATATCTAATTTACTGCAATTTAAAACAATAGTTGAAAAAAGATATTTCTATAAATACTTATAAAACAATTTATTATTTTATATATTTCTAGAATTTTTTAATACCCGGATGAATTTATTCAAAATGTTATATTTCTTTGTTTGAGGCCAAAATTTATCTTTGGAGTATATTTAATAGAGTCAATAAACCAATTTGGTATGATGCAAAAATCACCAGCCGACTGCTAATGATCCGACATAAATATTTATCTCAATCGTACTTGTATAACTGGTATATCCGTAATTAAATATTTTTGACGAAAGGTTTTGTGAGGTTTTAAGTAAATATTAAGAAGTTGTTAACAGATATTTAAGAAGTTGTTAATATTTTCACTTTACAATTATATAAGCAATTAGTATTTTTTTCAAGTAAAAAATTATTTTTTTTCCAGTTGTTAAGTTATTTTACATAA
>JANQHU010000463.1 GCA_028282485.1 Bacillota bacterium | reverse complement strand
TAAAGATATTCGCATAATTAATGACACTTTTTATCAATCATTGGTAGAGGGTCTTCCGGTTACCACTAATCATTTTCACCAGGATCCCTTTACTAATGTATTATCGGAGTTGAAAAAAGATTTTGATACAAATTCTGATATAAGAGAAGAACTTATAAAAGAAGGTTTGATTCATAAAAGAGAGAACCCAGCATCGAACAAGTCAATATATGATTTTAATTATATGCTTCTAAAAAATATTGCGAACTCTAAAAAACCAAGGAACCAAAAAGTATTTGCGGCTAGAGTTTTGATGCTAGAAGTCTGTCGGGGATGCTGGGAAACTAGTGGTTTAACTAGGAAATTGACACGTTCGGTTAAAAATACTTTTGCTCCTAAAAAGCCCAGTACATCTTTTGCGGTAGAGAGTTATCAAATAGCTGGCGAAGAATTGGTAAAAACAATTAGATATTATTTTCAACATGAAAGTAAAAAATCTAACCAACCAGCATCTTTTCAGAAGTTCCTTAATAATTTAGCTACGATCGGTTTTGATAAAAACATTCTAACTCCAGAAGCATTAGCAGAAATTAAAAAAATAAAAACATCTGAGCAAATTAGCAAAGCCGGATATTTGTTTTCTAAAATTTTACAAACCAAAAAAAATCATTGTCCATTATCGAATTATGATTTAAAGCAAGATCTCCGTGAAATTAATAATCACCATTCTAAAATAAACTTAAAAATAAACGAAAAATTTACTGAAAGCAGTGCGATATTTATTGAAAAATTAGTAAACAAAGTATCTGTTAATGAAAACGAGCTACTTCGGCAAATTAATGACTTTGCAGATATTTTGGCAAAAGATCTGCCTTCTAGGGAGAATAATAAAATTGAGCTGTTTAATAATGATATTGAAGGAAATTTATTATTAAATCCTATGGGTCTTAAATTGGTTCGCGACTTGAAATTAAAGGGTTATTTCATACAAGAGAATCAAATGTCAGCACTAATAAAAGATATGAAAAAGAAAATACATTCTAATATGTTAAATAAAGAATATAACGAAAACCCAGAGTCTTTGTACCGATTTTTATTAGCTTCTGAAGAAAAAATAAATACAAAAAATTATTCAAAAAAGTTACAAGAGGAAATAAATAAGAGTCGGTTCGGTAGGGATAACTTAAGTAATGTCCTGAAAAATTATGGCTTTCTTGCTGGAGATAATTTTGATTTCTCGAAAATGCGTCAGTTTTTGAAAAATCCTGATAAGATTAAATTTGCAAGTATTAACCATCGGCAAAAGAAAGATTTATACGAATATGTAAAACGGATTACTCTTTTGAAAACGTTGTTGTTAAACGAAAAGTTTACCAGCCAAACAGACCGGGATTTAGCTTGTCAATTAGCGGGGGCCCATCTAACAGAAATGGTTGAGGCGTTTATTACATCCCAGGCAAAAGATAAAAGCACTCCCTTACATATAGTAGAATTAGGGGATAAACTTGCAGAAAAAGGGCCGAATTTTATTGAAAAGTTGAAGAATACTCTTATTGATAATGTGGGCTTGTTAATCGGTCCTGTAAAAAATTGTATTTTTTTTGAAAAGCAAACGATTATGCGGAATTCTAATGATTTGGATAAATTAGCCTCTTTTTTAAAAAAAAATCAAATATTTCCACATGCTGCTAGAAAAGAGATTGAGGGATATTTCCGAGACAGAATTTTAGATGCTAAAAGCGGGGATATGGAGGGGACTAATTCCAAAAAAAAATTTACAGAAGAAATTTCCAAAATTTTTGCGTCAAAATTGCCCCAAGTAAATGTGAAATAAATAGTTAGTTCTTCAGCTTTAGTGTGAATTAATAAAATTTAATATGATGAAATTAAAAAATTTATATCATGCTTATAAATTTTTTTTATTTCTAAAGAAGATCCAAAAGAAGACTAGACGCCAAGGGAGATTATAGTTTATAATTAAATAATTGTTCATAATATGGAAAAGAGGGGAACGGATTTTTTGAGGGGAGGGTTTTTGTCTTGGCAGTAAAACATATGTTGAATTTCCAAAACTGGTCCGGTCAGGAACTTTGGGATCTACTCCAGTTAGCAATTCAAATAAAAGCAAAACCCAAAGAATATCGGCAGTCTTTGGCTTATTTGACCTTGGGAATGATCTTTCAAAAGACTTCGACCCGCACCAGGGTCTCTTACGAGGTAGCCATGACTCACTTGGGCGGCCACGGAATTTGTCTGGATTGGCGTAGTACTAATCTGGTGTTAGCCGAGTTAAAGGATGAGGTGCGCTATTTATCCCGTAATTTAGATGGGTTGATGGTGCGGCTCTTAACTTTTGAACAGACCCAGGAAGTAGCCGCAAACTCCCGGGTACCGGTAATTAACGGTTGTGATAATAAATACCACCCCAGCCAGGCCTTAACGGATTTTTTAACTATTTTGGAGCATAAAGGTCGGTTAGAGGGCTTAAATCTGGTTTACGTAGGGATACATAATAATGTGGCTAATTCTTTGGTCGAAGGTGGAACAAAGCTGGGAATGAAGATTACTACGGTGACGCCGGAGTTTAATGAAGCTAGCCGGGATGATCAACTTTTAGAAGAGGCGCGCAGGACTGGACTGTTTCAGCAGACCTTAGACCTTCCTAAAGCGGTAGCTGAGGCGGATATAGTTTATACGGATACCTGGGTGGATATGGAGTTTTTTCTTGATCAAAAATTTGCCAAAGCGAAGGAAGAGCGCATTAAATTAATGATGCCTTATCAATTGAATGAAGGCTTATTAAAGGATTCTCAGGCTTTAATTATGCATGATATGCCGATTCATACGGGCTATGAGATTGACCGTTTCGCCATTGAACATCCCCATTCGGTGATCTTTGATCAAGCGGAAAATCGGTTACACGCCCAAAAAGCTTTGTTATGGCAACTTTTAACTTGACGGGTTCTATTTTTTGAGCGAAAGCTATTTTTAGGGGGAATAATTAAAGGTGCGGACCATTGACGCCTCGGCAATAACTGAGGTAGTAGCGAAACTATGTCAAAAAGCCAATATATTTTTGGGAGAGGATCTTCGTGAGGCATTGCAGCAAGCCAAAGAGAAGGAAGTCTCAGAAGTAGGAGTAACTTGCCTGGAGAATCTCTTACAGAATGCCGAGTTAGCGGGGCGGGAAAGGCTCCCCATCTGTCAGGATACGGGAATGGCAGTTGTTTTTGTTGATTATGGCCAAGAGCTGTTAGTTACGGGAGGAGATTATACTACCGCCATCAACGAAGGAGTGCGTAAAGGTTATCGGGAAGGTTATCTGCGCGCATCGGTGGTACGGGATCCCTTAAACCGCATTAATACCGGGGATAATACTCCCGCGGTCATCCATACCCAAATTGTTCCCGGAGATAAATTGAAAATAACCGTAGCTCCCAAGGGCTTTGGGAGTGAGAACATGAGCCGCTTGGCAATGTTGACTCCGGCTCAAGGAGTAGCTGGAGTGCGAGATTTTGTGACTGAAACAGTTAGTCGGGCGGGGGCCAATCCTTGTCCGCCCTTGGTAGTAGGGGTGGGCATTGGGGGGACTATGGAACGAGCAGCCTTTTTAGCCAAAAAGGCCCTACTTAGGGAGGTTGCTTCGGAGAATTGCGATCCGGCTCTGGCTGTGTTAGAGAGGGAGTTATTAAGTAAATTAAATCAACTGGGGATCGGCCCTCAGGGCTTAGGTGGCAAAACTACTGCTTTAGCCGTTCATATTAATACTTATCCCACCCATATCGCGGGCCTACCGATAGCGGTGAATCTTTCCTGTCATGTTACCAGGCATGCTACGGAAATTATTTAAAATAGTATTTATATAGAGGGATTAGAGAAGGAGTTATGATGGGCTTAAAAAGGGTGCAGTTACCTTTAGAGAGGCAGACTATTTTTGAGTTAGAAGCGGGCCAGGGGCTTTTGCTAAATGGACCACTGCTATCGGGGCGAGATGCTGCTCATAAAAGGTTAGTAGCTACTTTAAAAGCTGGGGCAGAGTTACCGATTAGTTTTAAGGGAGAGACTATTTATTATGTTGGGCCTTGCCCAACCCCTCCGGGGCGGGTTATTGGATCGGCTGGACCGACTACTAGCGGCCGGATGGACGTTTATACCCCTTTATTACTGGAACAGGGTTTGGTAGGGATGATTGGCAAGGGAGAACGTTCCCCAGAGGTGATCGCAGCCATGGGGCATTTTGGGGCTGTATATCTGGCCGCTTTGGGCGGAGCCGGAGCTCTAATCTCCCAAGCAATTGTTAAAGCCGAGATTTTGGCTTACCACGATCTGGGACCGGAGGCGATTTATCGTTTGGTGGTTCGGGATTTACCGGTGATTGTGGCAATTGATATCCGGGGGAATGATCTCTATCAATTAGGACGTCAAAAATATGCTGGAAATGCTTAATCATTTAAATTTTGTTAGTTTTTTTGGAGGGTTTTGTTAAATGGAACGTATTGATAAGCGGGCTGCAGATGAACTGCGCTCGGTAAAGATTCATCGAAATTATATCATTCATGCCGAAGGAGCAGTCTTAATTGAAATCGGCAATACCAAAGTGATTTGTACGGCAACGATTGAAGATAAAGTACCTATCTGGTTAAGAGGGCAGGGCACAGGTTGGATCACCGCCGAATATTCTATGTTACCCCGTGCTACTCCGGCCAGAAATATTCGGGAATCGGCCAAAGGGAAAGTCTCGGGCCGAACCCATGAAATTCAGAGATTAATTGGTCGTTCTTTAAGAGCAGTTGTTGATTTGTCTACCTTAGGAGAGAAGACCATTTGGATTGATTGTGATGTAATCCAAGCGGACGGGGGAACGCGTACCGCGGCCATTACTGGCAGTTTTATTGCTTTAGTTGATGCATTGGAGCGGGTTACTCCGGCGGGGCAGAAGTTACCGATCTTTGATTTTTTAGCAGCTACCAGTGTCGGAATTTTTAAAGAGACTCCGATTCTAGACCTCTGCTATGCCGAAGACTCTAAGGTCTCGGTAGATATGAATCTAGTGATGACCGGCGCCGGTAATGTTGTCGAAATCCAAGGAACTGCGGAAGGAAATCCTTTTGCGTGGAATGAATGTCTGGATTTAATGAATTTAGCCCGTCAGGGAATCACTAATTTAATTGCCATTCAAAAAGAAGTTTTAGGTGCTGTTGCCCCTAGAATTGGAGGGCTTGATAGTGCGAAAAATCGTCCTTGCGACTAGGAATAAAGGAAAAGTTGCGGAAATAAAAGAGCTCTTAACCGGACTTGTAGTAGAAGTCTTCGGAGTGGATTCCTTTCCAGGTGTTCCCGAAGTTGAGGAGACGGGGACTACTTTTCTGGAAAATGCGTTACTAAAAGCGAAAACTGTTGCCCAGGCAACAGGCGAGCTAGCCATAGCCGATGATTCGGGTCTGGTAGTCGATGCTTTAGGTGGCGCGCCGGGTGTTTATTCGGCTCGTTATGGAGAAGCAGGTTTTAATGATCAGCAGCGTTACGAGTATTTATTGCAAAAAATGGTTGGCATTCCGGAAAAAGAGCGTACCGCGCGCTTTTATTCGGCAATGGTCATTTACGATCCGGTAACTAATTGGAGCCAAACCGGGATCGGGACTGTGGAAGGAGTCATTTCTTTCGAGCCTCGGGGAACTAACGGTTTTGGTTATGATCCGGTTTTTTACTTACCAACAGAAAATTGCACCATGGCCGAGCTTGCTGAGAATAAAAAGAATAATTTAAGTCATCGTGGCCGGGCTTTTCAAAAATTATTACCGGAACTAAAAAAATATTTGGGGTAGGCAAAAAAAATGCGAATTGGTGTAGTGGGGGATATTCACGGCAACTATCAAGGCCTGAAAGAGGCTGTACAGCAGATGGGCAAAATTGATTGGCTTTTATTTACCGGGGATGGTTTTCGCGAACTGGGACAGTTTGTAGAAGCGGGTTTTGATGTCCCGGTAAAAGGGGTTCGCGGTAATTGTGATTTCAGTAGTGCTTACCCGGAAGAGGAAGTATTTTGGCTTGAAGGTCATCAAGTACTTTTAACT
>JANQHU010000436.1 GCA_028282485.1 Bacillota bacterium | reverse complement strand
TTTTTTGCTTTGAAAAAATCTTTTAACATGGTTAACGATAATTGGTTTATTTACGGCAATATTTTTTGCAATCGAAATCGCTTAGCAGATGATTCCACTTATCATTTATACCAAGTAGGCGAGGGGATCTTTACCGGAAGTCCTGATACTACTAGTGCCCCTTCTAATAATATTTATTTTTATAATAATACTATTATTAATGTTGCAGGGTATAGCGCGGCAATCAAAAATAAAGCCAGCAATAAGACCCTGGTTTACAACAACTTATGGTATTCTTGCTATGTTGATCCCCAGGCAACTCCTTTAAGGGGTAACATCGCTTTCCACGGTAGTATTGAAGAGATAATAAAAACTAATTATAATACATTTATTAAAACCGCAATAAAAACCAATGTTACTCAGTTAGGAGAGGCTGATCTAGTGGACGAAGAGGGAGTAGATCCTTTTATTAATTGGAGCAATTTTGATTTTAGACTGAATTCGCCTACGGATGCTGGTATTCCCCTTGGCCAAAATTATGATACAGATATGTTTGGTAAGATTCGTGGTGCTGATGGTCTTTGGGATAGAGGTGCTATTGAATTCTAGCGATTGCTGTGCATTTTTTGTTAATCAAATAGCGCAACTTTTTGGGAAGGACGGATTTGCAATGAATGAAAATATCGGGTGCTTATTAATTCATGGATTAGGGGGGGCGGTGAGTGAAATAGAACCCCTAGCTGACTATTTGGAAAAAGAAGGTTGTTTGGTGGAGACTCCCATTTTAAAGGGACATACTGGTCAAAGAAAGGATTTACAGGGAGTCTCATATGAGGATTGGATTCATAGTGCTGAGAAATCATTATTAAAATTAAAATCGAAATGTCAAAAAATAATTGTGGTAGGATTTTCCATGGGTGGTTTAATAGCGTTAAATTTAGCTAAAAAGAATTTATTACTGGCGGTCATTACTATTAATACGCCTATTTATTACTGGAACTTTAAAATAATTTTCCAAAAAATAGCTGATGATTTCAAAAGTAAAAATTATAGTAATATTAATCATTATCTGCGATCAAATCAAAAATTGCCTTTAAATGCTCTGGTTAATTTTCAGATTTTACTTGAAAAAACGAAGAGAATTTTAAAGACGATAACTTGTTCGGTATTGATTATTCAAGCCCTGGAAGATGATTCGGTAAAATGGCAAAGCGGCCATTATCTTTTTGAAAATCTGGCTGCCGTTGATAAAAAAATTAAGTATTATGAGAAAGAAGGCCATCTCATACTAAAAAGTGCGGCAGCTGGTAATGTAATTAAAGAAATTAAAACATTTATTGATATCCAAACAGCTTCTTGAATTAACCAACTGTGTATTTGAATATGTTGTTTTGAAAATTTTTAAAGTAGTGATTTTATCTGGTATAATATGAATGGGGATGCTACTATGTAAAGAAGGTTAGGCATGGATATTACTAAGGATAATAAAAATAATATAATAACAATTGATTTTAAGGAGAAGCAATTAAAATTAAAACAATTTACTTCTCAAAATAAATTACAAAAGGCTACTAATATCCAACGTCTTTTTTTTGAATCTAAAAGAAAGAATAATTCCTCTACTCAAGATCGTTATTTACATAACAATTTAATTGAACTAGATAACTTGCTTGATGAGGTTTTACAATTATTTCCTAACGAACCTATTTCGGAAGAAGTGAAAGAAAAGTTATCTAAAAAAATACCCGAAATGATTCAACTCCTAAATTTAGAGCAGCACCCACTAACCCAGAATGCTCATTCACTTGGATTGGCTTATGCTTGTTTGGGGCAAAACTCTAAAGCTTTTCAGCTTCTTCGAGAACTCAAACAGAATTTTTGGCAACAAGATGATACCTATGCAAATCAATGGAAGATCATGGCTAATCGTTATTACCAAAAACAAAATTTTGCAGCTACTGCTCAAATTTTGGAGCATTTGGAAAGGGAAAACCCTGATTTAGTGTCTGATTGCACTGCTTTTTTAGGTTTGGCATATGGGTTTAATAACCAGTACCAAAAATCATTAAAGATTATCAACAACCTGCATTTCAAAGCCATAAGCGATTGTGAACCGGATTTATTCAAACTGGCGCAACATTTTTTGAAAAATAAAGAGTCTCAATATACATTGCAAATCCTCCAAAAACTCCATCATAATTTTCCCCAAAACAAAAATTATGAGTTTGAAGCTGCTTTTTTGTACGGATACCACAACCAATTAGATAAGGCGTTAGCATTAATTAATGAAGAACATAAAGAACTTCTCAAAACAAAAAAATATTACGAGGGATATGTAAGTCTGGCCGAAAAGTTTTTTAACCAAAAGAAATACAAAGCAAGTATTGAGATTTTGGAAAAAATAACAATTACCTTTCCGGAAGAAAATAATAAAATTAACAATATTATAGGTCTTAGTTACGCTTTTGATGGTGATTCCAAGAAAGCTATAGATTTTTTTCAAAAAAATAGTTTGGAAAAACTGGAAGATTGGCAGCAACTATTAAAGTATTATAAATCATGGGATATAGTTGCTCGAAAATTTGTTGAAGAAAAACATTATCAAAGTGCAAAAATCATTTGGGAAAAATTACTTCAAATTATTCGTGATCCTGAGAAAAGAAGAGAATACCAAAGAAATTTAGATAATATTACAAACAATTTTAATTAATAATGTATTGAATCCCACACTTGGACCTCAAAAATCCCTCATTACTAATTGACATCTAGGCCCATTGGTGTTATCATTATGGATGTGGCTTTTTGCCCCAAAACCGCACGAGTAGGTTTTAAACCATTATTGTATCGGTAAATTATTAATCATAATTCTGCAGTTGCAGTAATGTACCGAGTTCGGCGAGTCTGTAGAGGTGGGAGGTGTAAGAAGATATGTACGCAGTTATTGAGTGTGGTGGTAAGCAGTACCGGGTCCAAGAAGGTGACAGCTTTAGAGTGGAAAAATTAGCGGCTGAAGTTGGTTCTACAGTAACTATTGATAAAGTATTGATGGTTGGTGGCGAGAACATTCAAATTGGAAATCCTGTGGTGGCTAATGCTAAAGTGATCTGTAAAGTGCTTTGTCAAGATAAAGCGAAAAAGATTTTAGTATTTCGTTATAAATCAAAGAAAAATATTCGCAAACGCTATGGTCATCGACAACCTTTTACGCAAATTTTAGTTGAAAAAATTGAGGCTTAATTTCCATGTTACGAGTTAAGTTGAAAAAAAATAAAGCCGGAGCTTATCAAGGTTTTACCTGTAGTGGACATACCGGTTTTAGCGAGCGGGGCACGGATATTGTTTGTGCCGGAGTTTCGGCTTTAACCCAAACAGCGGTGCTGGCCTTAGAAAGATTATTAGAATTAGCAGTTGAGGTTCAAGTAGATTATCCAAAAGGGTTTTTAGATTGTACTTGGGCCGACGAGCCTAGGTTAACTGAAAAAATTTCATTAGTCGTGGAAACAATGCGGCTCGGGATAGAAGAGATTCAAAATCAGTATGCACAATATGTAGAAATAAGTGAAGTGGAGGTGTAGAAAAGATGATTAGATTTGATCTACAACTTTTTGCTCATAAAAAAGGAATGGGAAGTACCCGAAACGGCCGTGATAGCGAATCGAAACGTTTGGGAGTTAAACGTTACGGTGGTCAATTAGTTTCGGCTGGTAGTATCATTGTAAGGCAACGGGGAACCAAAATTCATCCGGGAAATAACGTTGGTATGGGTAAAGATCATACCTTATTTTCGAAAGTTGCTGGCTATGTTACTTTTGAAAGAGTGGGCAAAAAGGATAAAAAAGTAAGTGTTTATCCTGAAAAGTTAGTTACAGCCTAAGATAAAGATAATAGTTGAATAATTTTAATTCAAGAGACTTTGGGTAAAACCGAGTCTTTTTTTTATTAGAAGGTTTAATTTTTTGGTTGGTATTATTCAAAAATAAATTCGGAATATAAGACTACCCTTCTGCACATGATTATACTAAAGAGATGATAGTTAATGTGTAAAAAGGAGGTTTTTTTTATATGAAATTTCTCCAAAAATCAGCCCTTGCGGGATGGTTGGTCTGTTTGTTATTAATCATGAACATCCCTATTGCCTGGGGGCAGCAAGGTGATTGTGGAATGATCGCAAAACCTGATTTAAAGATGGAAGCTCGTTCCGCGATTCTCCTGGAGCCCTTTACTAAGGAAGTTCTTTTCGAAAAGAATGCCGATCAAGTGATGCCCCCGGCTAGTGTCACGAAATTAATGGTCATGTTACTAGCCTTGGAATCTTTGGAAAAGCAACAGATTAAGCTTACTGATGTGATTACCGCTTCTCCCGAAGCCTGTAAAATGGGTGGCTCCCAAATATGGTTAGAACCGGGCGAACAAATGACCGTTGCCGAGCTTTTAAAAGCGGTCTGTATTGTTTCGGCTAATGATGCTTCCTATGCGTTGGCCGAACATCTGGCTGGATCGGAAGAAAACTTTATTAACTTGATGAATAAAAGAGCCCGGGAATTAGGCCTTAAAAATACTAAATATGTGAATACTACTGGCTTGGATCCGGCTTCCGGTGGGCCGGGGAATCTTACTACCGCCCGCGATATGGCGTTGTTGGCCAGTGAAGTCATTAAGTATCCTTTGGTCTTTAAGTGGACGGGAGTCTGGATTGATAGCTTAAGAGGGGGCAAATCTTTTTTAAGAAATACTAATAACATGGTCCGGTTTTATCAGGGTTGTGATGGCTTGAAAACGGGTTATACTACCCAGGCTGGTTATTGTTTGGTAGCTACGGCCAAACGCAATGGCGTCCGTTTAGTAGCAGTCGTGATGAATGCCCCTACCATCAAAGATCGGGCCAAAGATATTGGTAAAATGTTTAATTACGGATTTTCCCAGTATAAAGCAATAAAGATTTATAATGGGGGAGAAGTTTTAGGGAGAGTTAAAGTTTTTAAGGGAGTAGAAGATACTGCAGAGGTAATGGTTTCCAAAGAATTAAATGTAATCTTAAAGTATAATCAAAAAGGAGAAATTACTAAAACAGTGGAAATTGATCAAATGATCACCGCTCCCGTTGCAGCGGGGCAAAAAGTGGGGCGGGTCTTAATTAAAATTGATGGGAAAGAATATCGGAGTATTAATCTGATCACTAAAAAAGCCATCCCCGGTAGCTCTTATTTTGAATTATTTGTGCGGTTTTTAGCCGGATTGGTGAAAAGAGCAGTTAATTAGTTTTGCTTAACCAATAAGTCTATCAAAGAACTCTGGATCTTCTTTCTTGAAATCCGGGGTTTTTAATTGAAAAGGTGAAAATAAAAAAAGGGAAGTCGGCTCGACATGTGGAAATAGTTATACTTAAAGTACAAATTAAACGAAGCATTTAATATTTTGGGATTAGAATAAGGAGTGGCCTGAAAAAAATGTACGGAAAAATTTATAAATTACAACGGTTTCTTTTTCAAGAAGCCATGCCAGTTACTAAAATAATTATTTTAATT
>JANQHU010000269.1 GCA_028282485.1 Bacillota bacterium | reverse complement strand
GGGAAGAGCCCCTTTGAATTAATGGAAGAAATCGAAAAAGTTTTAGGAATTCAATCTTATCCCATGAATTGGCCCATTGGCATTAGCGGCGAATACCGCGGGGTTTATAACCGCAACCTAGCCCAAATCGAGCTCTTTGAAGAAGACCATTCCCACGGCCAATGGGTAATGCCTTCCAAAATTGGAGCGGTTAACGACCCTCTCTTCGCTTCGATCCTAGGAGATGAGATCCACCAAAACCTTTGCCATGATATTGAGCTCCTGGACCTGGCTGGAGAAGCCTTTGCCTTAAATAAGGTCTTAAACGGGGAACTAACTCCCCTCTTTTTTGGGAGTGCCATGACTAACTTTGGACTCCGACCCTTTTTAGAAACTTTTTTAGAATTAGCACCCGAGCCCCTTTCCCGCAATTCAAATCAAGGGGAAATAGTGCCCCAAAACCAGGACTTCTCTGCCTTTGTATTCAAGATTCAAGCTAATATGAACCCAGCCCACCGAGATCGCCTGGCCTTCATTCGGATCTGTTCCGGTAAATTTACTCGGGGTATGGGAGTCTACCATCACGAGTCTGCCAAAACCATTAAACTTTCCCAACCCCAGCAATTTATGGCTCAGGAACGAGATATTATCGAAGAAGCCTATCCCGGTGATATTGTCGGAATCTTTGACCCCGGAATTTTTGGGATTGGCGATACCCTAAGTGCCCATAATAAAGAATTGCAATTTGAAGGATTCCCTACTTTTCCTCCGGAACAATTCGCGAAAGTGCAAGCCAAAGATACCATGAAACGAAAACAGTTTTCAAAAGGAATTTTACAGTTAACTAGAGAAGGAGCCGTCCAATTATTCAAAATACCCGATAGCGCTGTGGAAGCTTTTATTATCGGAGTCGTAGGCAGTCTTCAATTTGAAGTTTTAGAATATCGTTTGAAAAATGAATACGGCGTGGAGATAAACCTGCAGCATCTACCTTATAGCATGGTGCGCTGGGTAGTCGGCAAAAATAATTCCGAACCAACGCTTCAAGGTCTCCAAGGGGATCTCTTGCTTTATGACAACGCGGACCGTTTAGTAGTTCTCTTTCGCAGTGAGTGGTCCTTAGGATGGGTAATGGACAAAAATTCCAATTCAGAGTTTTTAGCCCAGCCTTAGCGCTAATCTAAATTGCTTTACTTCATAACTTGATAAAAATATTATTATAAAAATCCTCGGCTAACTTTTGGTTACTTTTGACATATTCAAAAATGGTATCGTAATTGTCAAATAATAGCTGAACTACCGTTTCATCTAATTCCTTTTTGGCTAACATATCATTAAAATCTTTAATTACTTTTTCCTTTTCCATTCCCGGGCGATACGGACGTTCTTCCGTTAAGGCGGTAAAGATATCGGAAACTGCTAAAATTCTAGCAAAAATAGTCAATTCATCCTTAGTACAACGAAAAGGATAACCGTCCCCGGTGAGCTTTTCATGATGATAAGCCGCCCAGGCGGCAATCTCCTCTAAGCCTTTAATGGAATTAACGATATAATAAGTATAATAAGTATGACTTTTAATGATATCAAACTCTTCTTTGGTCAAAGGGCCCGGCTTTTCTAAAATGCGATTGGGCACTACCAACTTGCCTAAATCATGAAAATTACCGGCAATCTTCATCAGCAATACTTCCCCTTCCGATAAACCAAAGAGTTGAGAGATTATTTCGGCACAGGAAGAAACCCCCGCCGTGTGAGTAGCGGTAAAAGGTGATTTATAATCGATCAGGTTGCGGTAGAATAAGGAGATAGTCTCTAACTCCGAAAAGTCAATATAGTAATTGCGCAACGGACCATTATGAAACAATACTGAATACAAAACTGGTGAGGTCAAGTCCAACCAAAACTCTTCTTTTTTAGCTAAATGCCAAAAATAACCGACAATCTCTTCATGCACTAAGTCTCCAGAAATAATGGTAATCTTCTCACATATACTTTCTTTTTGATGTAAAATATATTGTTCGTGAGAAACCAGCCTTTCCACATAATCGGCTAATAATAAAATTTGAGAGGCTCGCACCACTTCTTCCTGCCAGGAAAGCTGCCACTCTTGCCAGGGTTTATGGTGATTTCTGACTATTTCGGCCGCTCTTTCAAAAAAAGGAACTGTTTTTAAAAGAATGGCCCCCCGCTCACTATGTTCCACTAAATTTAATTCTTCTTCAAAATTTTTTAAAGAAGTCTTTTCTTCTACAGAAATGGCTCCCACATCATGAAATAAGGCGGCAATAAAGAGATCCCGCACCAACGATGGTAAAAATTTCGCTAATTTGGAAATTTCCAGACAAATATAAGCTGTTTTTTGTTGGTGCTGAGATATTTCCGAGTTAGCTAAATCCACCGCTTCCGAAAGCGATAAAAAAAGATTTCCTAAATTAATAACTTTATTTTGCCGCATTTTTGCTCTCCTAAAAAAATCATAAATTATTTTTTAAAAAAATTTGCTGGCATTAGATTAAAAGCAGCTATTTTAATATTCGGATCATTAACTGGGAAGATTTATGTCTTTCGTAAACAAAGAGTAATAAAAAAACTCCCCAAGTACTTTTTTAAAAAAATAAGTAATTGAGGAGTATTTATCATAACCCACTTAGCAAAATTACTGAAAAACCAACCTAGCTTAATTTCAAAAAGGGGCTTCTTTACTTAAGGGCTTATGCTGAAAAGTTTTTTGCTGGGCTACATAATCAGTCACAATCTGCCCTTGCCCGATTAATTGGTATTTATAACTTAATAAACCTTCTAAACCTACCGGGCCGCGGGCGTGGAGTTTACTAGTACTAATCCCCACTTCAGCCCCAAATCCATAACGGAAACCATCACTAAAACGGGTAGACGCATTCCAAAAAACATTCCCTGAATCAACCAGAGACAGAAATTGCCCGGCCTGGGCCCGATTATTAGTAACAATCGTATCCGTATGCCCGGAGCCATAAGTATTAATATGATCCAGGGCCTCATCAAGATCGCTTACAATTTTTATCGAAAGTTTATAATCCAGATACTCCGTTTCCCAATCTGCGTCGGTAGCGGCCCGAATCTCAATAATCTGCCGCGTTTGCTCACAGCCCAATAACACCACTTCGTGTTTGGCCATTTCTTCTTCCAATTTTTTTAAAAAAGGACCTGCTATCTTTTGATGTACTAAAAGCGTTTCTAAGGCATTGCAGACAGCCACGTACTGAGTTTTGGAATCAATTACAATCTTTAAAGCCATCTCTAAATCCGCTTCAGCATCCACATAACAATGACAAATCCCGTCAGCATGCCCCATTACCGGAATCCGGGAGTGATCCATAATATATCGGACAAAGTCATTAGAACCCCGGGGAATGACTAAATCGATTAACTGATCCTGGCGCAACATCTCCGCGACATCGGCTCGTGATTCCAGCAGCTTCACCCAGTTGGGCGGGATTCCCACTTTGGTAGTAGCCTGCACAATAATTTCGGTCAAAACGCGATTTGTCTCTAAGGCTTCGGTACCCCCTTTTAACAAGACGCCATTGCCGCTTTTCAGGCAGAGGGTGGCAATCTGGACCAAAGCATCGGGGCGAGATTCAAAAATGACCCCAATTACTCCCAAAGGACAAGTAACACGGTAAAGTTCCAGCCCTTCGTCTAATTGAGTAGCCAGCTTGGTTTCCCCCACTGGGTCTGGGAGCCGGATTAAACTTTCCACCCCAGCGATTACGCCATCCAGTTTTTTAACGTCAAACTTTAACCTTTTTAATAAAGGAGGGGCTAACTTTTCTTTTTCACTCCGGGCTAAATCCAGTTCATTAGCCGCCAGAATTCTAGCTTGATTCTCTTTTAATTCGGTAGCGATTTGGGCCAAAGCCTGGTCTTTGATTTCACTGGTCAAAGCTCCTAATTGCAGGGCTGCTTGTTTTACTTGAGTAGCTAGTGCGGAAATATTCATCTTTGCTGGTCAACTCCATTTTTTATATTATATTATAACACAAAGCCCTTCCCTTGAAAGCATAATTTCCCTCTGCTACCAAAAAAAATTTAAATCTTCCTACTTTTTTTGGAATTATCGGCTTTTTTACTATTCCTTTTATTTTTTTTCACCAAAACCGCCTTTTGCCGTTCTTTAGCAGTACGGTCCTTCTCTACAAAAACTTTCCGACCAGTAAAAGGATCTCTTTCGGTATAATACTA
>JANQHU010000358.1 GCA_028282485.1 Bacillota bacterium | reverse complement strand
AACAATTATCTTATCAACAATAGTCTGCTCCAAACAACTATCAGTCGAGGATTACTTGTTAATTATCAAAAACAGCGTTTCGCCTTTGCAAATCAATTATGGCACGAAAAATTATTTACTAGGGGAGAAGATCAAACTAATCTGAAAAACAATTTTTTGCTAGCTTACACTCCTAATTCTCACAATTATGTGCGTCTCCAGAGCGGCTTTTGTAGGACTGAGGAAAGGATAGCTGCTAATCCTCCTTCTCTGGAAAAGAGTTTTTTATTATACTTGGAAGGGAAATGCACTCCTAAGAATTGGTTGCAAATTAGCGGTTCGGCTAAATCGTTGATCAATCCGAAATCAGCAATGAATTCAGCTGCTCCTAAGGAAATTCTTACTATTAAAGCTAATGAAGATAATTATTTTTGGGAAGCAAGTATCAGACCAAACTCCAAATTTGCAGTTACAGTTAATCAAAGACGCTATACCTGGGAAGTAGATTTCGATGATTGGTTTCGGCAAAAGACGCATTTTTATCAGTTTTTTTATCAAATAACCCCTCAAAGTAAGGTTACTTTATTTTATAAGAATGATGATACCCAAAGAAAAAATTTACTGCTTGAAGGGCTAAAGTATGGCTTTAATGGGAAGCTGCGCTTATATAAATCCGGTGAAACCGAAATCTACGGCGAGTTTAATTCAAGTAAAGGGAACCAGATTGCTAATAGTCCAAACCAGGAATTACTATGGAAATTAGGATTAAAAAATCTTTTCTATCCCACGCGGCAGACCAAAATTCACTGGGGTTTCCGAGTGGAAGCGAGTCGAAATTCCGGTAATTTGAAGCGTTATTTTTGGCAACAGGGTTTTGAGAAAGGCTCTATTAATAACAACTATAGTTATGGAGTAAAGAGTGAGTATGGTTTAGCAGAAGATAAGCAAAAAGGGGATCAGCCTATTTTAGATAATACTTTATTTTATACTTACAAGCAGCAAGCTCATCAAGTGGCTGTGGACTGTTCGCTCCAGAAAGACAGAGAGCTTAGTTTAAAACTCTGCGGAAGGTATACTTATCAAGCCAATACTTTTGCTCGCGCAAGTCTCCAAGGGGAGTATCAAAAAAACCAATGGGCCAATCGTTTGGGATTAAAGGCGGAACTGGTTTTTTACTGGCGGTAAAAGTACTTCCCAGTGTTTCCCTGTTGAGAAATTCTTTTTTCTCAATTATTATTAAATTATAATGTAATATTATTCGATGTTTCACCTGAAAAATTTGTAAATGAGGTGATACTTTGTATCAACAGGGAACGGTTAAGAATTTTGAGTCTGTTCGTTACAAACAAGAACCTGATTTCAAGCTTCCGCCCCAATGGGCAGCCCAAGCAATTTTTTATCAAATTTTTCCCGATCGTTTTTGTAATGGTGATTCTAAAAATGATCCCCCCTGGAAAGTACCCTGGCATAGTCAACCGGATTATTATAATTTTTTTGGAGGTGACTTAAAAGGAATAATTAAGCAGATTCCCTATTTGAAACGGATTGGAATTACCGCAGTCTATTTAAACCCAATTTTTGATTCTCCTTCTAACCACAAGTACGATACCCGAAATTATCTGAAGATCGCTCCAGAGTTTGGAGATATAGCCACTTTTAAAAGTTTAATTAAAAAATTACATCAGGCCGGAATTCGAATTATTATTGATGGTGTTTTCAATCATACTGGCGATAGTTTTTGTGCTTTTCAAGATATTTTAAAGAATGGCCATGACTCGCGTTTTAAAGATTGGTATCATTGTTATGGCTTTCCCACAGTTCAAGGCTGTTCGCCCAACTATGAATGTTGGTGGAATTTTGGCTCCCTGCCCAAACTGAATCATTATAACCCGGAAGTAGTTAGGTATTTATTGTCAGTGGTTGCTTTTTGGACCAGTTTGGGGATTGATGGTTGGCGGTTAGATGTCCCCAATGAAGTGCATATGGATTTTTGGCGAGATTTTCGCAAATTGGTAAAAGCCATTAATCCGGAAGCCTTTATCGTTGGCGAAATATGGGATGATCCCTCTCCCTGGCTGACTGGAGATACCTGTGATGCTGTCATGAATTATCGGTGGCGGGAAGCGGTAATTCGTTATTTTGTCAATAATCAAACCTCCGTTGGTGAATTTCGGCATGAACTGACCTGTTTGCGCAATAATTTACCCTTAGACCATCAGTTGTCTGCTTATAATCTCCTTAGTAGTCATGATACACCACGGTTTTTAACAGTTTGCGGTGAAGATAAACGTAAATTTCTATGTGCAGTGGCTTTTCAATTTCTCTATTTAGGAATTCCGTCCCTTTATTACGGGGATGAACTAGGAATCACCGGGGATAAGGATCCAGATTGCCGTAAATCTATGCCTTGGGAAGAGCAGCGGCAGGACGCTACGATCTTAA
>JANQHU010000272.1 GCA_028282485.1 Bacillota bacterium | reverse complement strand
ATGTGAAGGCGGATTTTGTTAACGCAAGGGTGGAAGTGAGTTATGATCAAACTCAAATTAAGCGGGAGGAAATAATCAAGCAACTGCAGCAATTAAACTATCAAATTAGCCATGAAGCAAATAAACCCCATAATTCAGTTGGTGAATTAAAGGTGACTCATTTTGTAGGGATTGGCATAATCTTGGTAGCCTTATATTTAATCATTGAGAAGACTATTGGATTTAACTTCATTCCGGAAGTGAAACCAGAAATGGGCTATGGCCTTTTGTTTTTGATAGGTCTGCTAACTTCCTTACATTGTCTAACCATGTGTGGTGGCATTAACTTATCAGTCTGTGTTGGTCGTAAGTTGGAGAAGAACGGCGGGCAATTGGCTAGCTTGCAACCAAGCCTTTTTTACAATCTGGGGCGAGTTATTTCTTATACGATTATCGGTGGAATTGTGGGCGCTTTGGGAGCAGTATTTAGTTTTTCTGGTGGGGCTAAAGGAGCAGTGGCGGTTATTTCAGGAGTTTTTATGATTCTGATGGCCCTAAATATGTTGAAGCTGTTTCCGAAAGTTAATTGGTTATTTCCTAATAAACTAGGCCAAAAAGTAGTTGATAAAGCTAGTAATAAAGGGCCGTTGGTTATAGGACTTTTAAATGGCCTGATGCCTTGTGGCCCGCTGCAAGCCATGCAACTATATGCCTTAGGCACAGGAAGTTTTGTGGCCGGGGCTACGGCGATGTTTTTTTTCAGTGTGGGAACCGTCCCTTTACTCTTTGGCTTTGGGGCGCTTAGTTCGCTTTTAAGTAGTAAGTTTACTCGTAAAATGATGCAAGTAAGCGCTATTTTGGTAATGATTTTAGGTTTAGTAATGTTAAATAGAGGGTTTAGTTTGGCTGGTTACAATCCTTTTCCGGCGGCTGGACGCCCCACTTCAGTTGGTAGTATTGCCCAAATTAAAGATAACTTCCAGTTGGTTACCACTAAATTGGAAGGGGGGAGATATTGGCCTCTGGTGGTAGAAAAAGGTATTCCGGTTCGATGGACTATTAAAGCCGAGGCTCAAGATCTTAACGGTTGTAATAATGCTTTAATTATTCCCGAATATGGGATCGAAAAGCGATTGTTTCCGGGAGATAATGTTATCGAGTTTACCCCCCAGAAAGAAGGGAATATTGTCTATACCTGTTGGATGGGAATGATTAGGAGTAATATTAAAGTAATGGCTGATCTTACCAAAGCAACTGCTCAGGATGTCCAAAATAGCAAGGGTAGTTTGGGAAAAAGTGGTTGTTGCGGTAGTAGTCCAGCTAATTAGAGTCGAATCTTTCTGAAGGAAGTGGTTGCCTAATGAAAAAACAAGAGGTTTTTCAAATAATCGGAATGTCTTGTGCCGCTTGTTCGACTAAAGTAGAGAAAAAATTGAATCGGCTAGAGGGAGTAGAAACGGCCCGGGTAAATTTGGCTACTGAAAAAGCGGAGGTGGTTTATAATCCGGCGGTAATTACTGCAGCGGAGCTGATTAGTACCATTGAAGCCTTAGGGTATCAAATGTTGCCAAATGAAGCCCAAAGCTCTGATGATCGGGCAGAACAGCAAGAACGAGAGTTGCGGCGCTTAAAATGGGAGTTAATTATTGCGGTAGTTTTCAGTTTACCGTTTTTAATAGGGATGCTGCTGAGTATGGTAGGAGTTAACGTTGCTTTTTTGCACAATCCTTATTTGCAACTGCTGCTGGCCACGCCAGTCCAGTTTGTGATTGGGTTTCGTTTTTATCGGAATGCTTTTTATGCCTTAAGGGCCAAAAGTGCGAATATGGATGTCTTAATCGTGCTGGGAACCTCGGCGGCATATTTCTTTAGTTTATATAACGGCTTTTTGAAGCCGCCCCCTGCGGCTGGAATGATGCAAGAGCTTTACTTTGAAGCAGGAGTAATGATCATTACTCTGATCCTCTTAGGAAAATATTTAGAAGCAGTTGCCAAGGGAAAGACTTCGGAAGCCATTAAAAAACTAATGGGTTTGCAAGCCAAAACGGCACAGGTGATTCGCAATGGGTTGGAAGAGGAGATTCCGGTAGCAGAGGTTCGACTCGGGGATGTTGTGATTGTAAAACCGGGCGAAAAGATCCCAGTTGACGGCACGATAGTGGCAGGGAATTCGGCAATTGATGAATCCATGCTTACGGGGGAAAGCCTTCCGGTAGAGAAAACCGTGGGGGACCAGGTAGTAGGAGTCACGATTAATAAGTATGGTACTTTTAAATTTACGGCAACTAAAATTGGGCACGAGACCGCCTTAGCCCAAATAATTAAATTGGTGGAAGAGGCCCAAAGCTCGAAGGCCCCGATCCAAAAAAT
Source organism: Bacillota bacterium (assembly GCA_028282485.1). Taxonomy (GTDB): domain Bacteria; phylum Bacillota; class UBA4882; order UBA8346; family UBA8346; genus JANQHU01. Next base: position 14,829 of record JANQHU010000272.1, on the reverse strand, counting down.
TGCCGATCGGGTAGCGGGGGTTTTTGTCCCGGTAGTAATCGGGATTGCGCTACTAACTTTTTTAATTTGGTATTATGGAGTAAGTGGGGGTCAGGATTTATCGGCGGCAGTAATTAGTGCTGTTTCCGTACTAGTGATTGCCTGTCCTTGTGCCTTAGGCTTAGCCACACCGACGGCGATTATGGTGGGTACGGGTAAAGGGGCCGAGAATGGTATTTTAATCAAAGGCGGGGAGCATCTCGAAACAGCCTATCGCTTAAATGTAGTGGTTCTGGATAAAACCGGAACCATCACTAAAGGTGAGCCGGAAGTTACTGACTTGCTTCCTGTCGGCAAGCTGGGAGAGGAGCAATTATTAAAAGTGGCCGCTATGGTCGAAAAGGCTTCCGAACATCCTTTAGGAGTAGCCATTTATCAGAAAGGAAAAGAGACTCTAGAAAATATTTTGGAAGCCGAGTCTTTTACAGCAATTCCCGGTAAAGGAGTAAAAGCGGTTGTCGAGGATCAAAATATTTATATTGGAAATCGCTCTTTAATGAAAGAAATTGGAGTTGATATTGCAAGTCTGGAACAGCAGATTTCTCAACTGGAGGAGCAAGGTAAAACGGTAATGTTGTTGGTAATTGATCAAGTGATTGAGGGCCTGATCGGAGTGGCTGATACAGTCAAAGAAGGTTCCTTAGGGGCAATAAATAAGTTGCAGCAGCTGGGAATGGAAGTCTATATGCTGACTGGTGATAATCAACAAACGGCGGCGGCGATTGCCGGGCAAGTAGGCATTACCAAGGTTTTAGCGGAAGTTTTACCGGAAAATAAAGCTTTCGAAGTGGCTCGACTCAAGGAACAGGGCAAGATCGTAGCCATGGTGGGGGATGGTATTAATGATGCCCCTGCTTTGGCCGAAGCAGATATTGGGATGGCGATCGGAACTGGTACCGATGTAGCCATTGAAGCGGCAGCAATTACCTTAATGCGGGGTGATTTACGCACTATTCCGGCGGCCATTAGCCTTTCCCGCAAAACCATGACTAAAATCAAACAGAATTTGTTTTGGGCCTTTATTTATAATATAATTGGTATTCCCATTGCCGCTTTGGGTTATTTAAGTCCGGTAATTGCGGGAGCAGCCATGGCTTTTAGTTCGGTCTCGGTTTTGACTAATTCCCTGAGTTTAAAAAGGTTTAAATTAAATGAATAAGAAGGAGCAAAAAAATAATTAATTAGGGAGGTTTTCTTCATGAATCAAGCTAGCTTAGAATTAAAGGTGGAAGGAATGACTTGTAATCATTGTGTGCAGAGTGTTAAAAAAGCCCTGGAAGCGCTAACCGGAGTAAATGAGGTTGATGTCCAGTTAGCCGCCAAGAAAGTAACCATTTCTTATGAAGTCGGTAAAGTAGAGGCCAAAGCTCTCAAAGCGGCCATTGATGAACAAGGGTATGAGGTGGTTGAATAGGGAGATGAAATGCTTACAAATGATTATAAAATATTAATAGTTGATGATGAACCTAAAATTGTGGAAGCAGTACAATCTTATTTAGAAAACGAGGGTTACCAGGTGTATGTGGCCTATAATGGGAAGCAGGCGCTGGAATTATTTACAGAAATTAACTCGGCTTTGGTCATTCTTGATTTAATGTTGCCGGATTTAAGTGGGGAAGAGATTTGTCAAATATTCCGCAAACATTCGCGGGTTCCGATTATTATGTTGACTGCCAAAGTAGAGGAAGAGGATATTTTACAAGGACTTAATTTCGGAGCGGATGATTATGTCACCAAACCATTTAGTCCGAAGCAGTTAGTTGCTAGGGTAGGGGCGGTTTTGCGAAGAGCCTCTAGGGAGTTAATTCCGTTAGCCCAAATAATTTCGTTTCATAATAATGATTTAGTAATTGATAGTCAGAAGCATGAAATTACTAAAAAAGGTTGTCTGGTAGGCCTAACTCCTAATGAATATAAGATTTTAATGCTGTTAATCAAATATCCTCATAAAACTTTTACTAGAGAAGAACTTATTGCCATGGCGTTGGGAGAAGATTATGATGGGTTTGACCGAACTATTGATGTATATATTAAAAATCTGAGGCGCAAAATTGAAACTGATCCAAAAGTGCCGCGGTATATTTTAACGGTGCACGGGGTGGGGTATCGCTTTGGTGGTGAATAAGATATTGGGATGAGAGTGAGATCTAATGAACTATAGTTTAAAGGCGAAATTATCCTTTTCCTATTTGCTGGTAGTTATTTTAAGTATGTTATTTTTGAGTATTATTACCAATATTTTTTTGGAAAAGCATTTTCAAAAATATGTGAAACAGAATCAAGAACAAAAAAATCGGGAAATTGTTAATGTCATTAATCAACATTATCGGGATAATGGCCAATGGAATATCGATGTCATGGAGACTATCGGGGTTAGTGCTCTGGAAAATGGTTTAATTATTAAGATTAAGGATGTCTCCGGAAAAATAATCTGGGATGCAACAGCTCATAATAATGGCATGTGTCAAAGAATTATTGAGCATATGGCTCAAAATAGCGGCCGCCGCTATCCTTATATTAAGGGTGATTATACCAAAATACCTTATCTTGTTAAATATCAGGAAAGAGTTGTCGGGGAAGTGCAGATTGGTTCGTACGGACCTTTTTATTTAAATGATAATGACCTGGCTTTTATTAATACCCTTAATAAATTATTAATTGGAGTAGGTTTTTTGGCAGCAGTCTTTGCCTTGGTAATAGGTGGTATTATGGCCAAAAGGTTAAGTGCCCCCATCTCCCGAGTAGGGGGGGCGGCTCAAATGATCGCGAAAGGATATTTTGCGGAACGAATAACCGAAAAATCTAATACTAAAGAGATAAATCAGTTAATTATAACTATTAATGAATTGGCCCAAACTTTAGCCAAACAGGAGGAGCTTCGCAAAAGGCTTACGGCGGATGTTGCTCATGAACTACGAACTCCGGCGGCCACTTTGCAAAGTCATTTGGAAGCGATGATTGATGGCATTTGGGAAGCGACCCCCCAAAGACTGCAAAGTTGTCATGAAGAGATAATTCGCATTAATAAAATGATTGGTGATTTAAAAAAATTAGCTCAATATGAAAGAGATAGCTTAGTATTGAACAAAGAAGAATTTGATTTTTTCGAGCTAATTAAACGCATAATTAATAATTTTGAGAGAGAATTCTTAAATAAGAAAATTTCCCTGGAATTAATTGGTCAAGAAGAGATGATATATGGGGATAAAGATAAACTTAGTCAGGTAATCATTAATCTCTTATCTAATGCCTTAAAATATACTTCGTCGGCAGGTAAAGTAGAGGTTAGTATCAGTAGTAGTCAGGATAAGACACTTCAAATAGCTATTAAGGATAATGGGCAAGGTATTTCACCAGAAGATTTACCATATATTTTTGAAAGATTTTATCGGGCCGATAAATCCCGTAATCGGGCCACCGGTGGTTCGGGAATTGGTTTAACCATAGTTAAAACCATTGTGGAAGCTCATCAAGGAAGGATTGAGGTACAAAGTGATTTGCAGGAAGGAAGTTGTTTTATAGTTTCGTTGCCGAAGCAAAATTATTAAATGACGTAGGATGGCCCGAGAGATTCTCTCACTTTTAATTTGAGTGGGAGAATTTTTGCTGTTTAACCAGCATATGACTTAGGGGAGGGATTATCGTGAAAGATAAATGGGTACAAATTGGGGAAAAAGTAGCAGATATTTTAGATATTCCTTTGGAGACGGTGATTGACTGGCCGGGAATTGCGATGAGCGGTAATAAAAGCCTGGTTATTCAAAATCACCTGGGGATTATTGAGTATGATCAGGAATTGATTCGGGTGAATACCAAATTGGGGGAAATCCGGATTACTGGTTCTAGTTTAAGTTTGTTAGTTGCCTATAAAGAAGAGATTGTGATCGAAGGGCGCATTGGCGGGGTCCAATTAGTAGATTGGAGGTGACGCTTTGTTAAACCGAATAGTTGCTTTTTTGACTGGTTATCTTTTAATCATTGTACGCGGCCCTTATTTGGAAAAGTTTATTAATTTAATGACTAATTCCGGCTTGCGGATCTGGGATGTCAAATGGCTGGGGGAGGGAGTATTAGAAAGCAAGATCCGCGCTGGTAGTTTTCTGAGGTGTCGTCACCTCTTTCGGCAAGTGGGTGTTGTCGTCAAGATCCATCGTAAAACAGGGTGGCCTTTTTTATGGCAAAAAATGGTGAAACGTAAGACTTTTTTTCTAGGAGCAGTAGGCTGCTTAAGCTTAATTCTCTATTTATCCACCTTTGTCTGGGTAATTAGAATTGACGGGTTGAGAGGCGCCGAAAAGATTCAGCTTCAAAAAAATTTGGCAAAGTCCGGATTATATCCGGGTATTTCCCGGGAAAAGCTATTAAAAGAAAAAAGATTGATGGAACAAGAAACTATCTTGCGGACTCCCAAAGCTAGTTGGCTAGGGATCTCCCTGTCGGGAGTGGTGGCTAATGTACGAGTAATTCCCCGAAAGACCTCGCAAAAAGCGAAAATTAATCGGCAATTGGTAGCTAATTCGGCTGGGGTAGTGCAAAAAGTAATTACCATTCGGGGCACACCTTTGGTCAAAGAAGGAGACAGTGTCGTGGCGGGGGACCTTTTAATTGATGGGGTGGAATGGTATTTGGATCCGGACACTGGAGAACTAGCTCAAAAAAAAACGGCGGCAGTAGGTAGAGTGATTGCAAGAGTCTGGGAAGAGTGGGAAATTGTCGAACCAAGAGTTCGCTGGCAACAGGTATGGCGAAAAAAGGTGGCTACTGAGTATAAAGTGCGGTTGGGTAGGCGGTTATGGTCAATAATCTCTTTAGGGCAGCAGACAGCCCAAAGCAAGGGTTACCGGTGGCGGAAAACGCTTTATCAGAGCAGGAATCCTTTAAATAATGTCGAAATTATTAAAGATGTTTGGTATGAGCATAAGTGGCAGCAAAAACGGCGTTCGTTAGCCGCAATGAAAAAAGCTGCTTTAAAAGAATTGCAACAAAAGCAGCATAATTATAGTGCTCCGGGAAAACAACAATTTGTTTCCCAAAGCCGCCGTTGGATTTTGCAGAAGGATTTTTTAAAGTTGCAGATTACGGTGGAATTATTACGAGAGATTGCTGTGGTGCGAAAATGAAGGGAGCTTTTCGTTTTTGAGTTTTAAAGAACAGCGTATGCCCATTGATCCTCATTATATGCCGACAATTATTGGGAGAATGAATGAAAACATTGATTTAATAGCCGACCGTCTAGCGGTAAAGATTTATTTTCGCGGCAATGAGCTGATTTTTCAAGGGGCAGGGGTGGCTGTAGACAGAGCGGCCACCATAGTTGAGATTTTGTACCGCCAGATAGCTACGGGGCAACGGATCACGGTGAAGGATCTTAGTCATTTATTAAAATTAGCCAAAGAAGACCAATTAACCAAAGTAACTTCCTTTTTTGAAGAAGTGCTGGCCATTACTTATCAAGGGAAAAAAATCCACCCCAAAACCAGTGGACAGCAAGAGTATTTTGCTTCCCTAAAAAAGAATGTTTTAACTTTTGGGATTGGCCCAGCCGGTACGGGCAAGACTTATTTAGCCATTGCGGCTGCCGTGGCCGCTTTACAGGCTAAACAAGTGAAGCGCTTGATTCTCTCCCGCCCGGCCGTGGAAGCAGGGGAGAAATTAGGATTTTTACCAGGCGATCTACAAGAAAAAGTCGATCCCTATTTACGGCCCCTCTATGATGCCTTATATGAGATTATTGGGGTAGAGTTGTTTCAAAAGTATCAAGAAAAAGGAATTATTGAAATTGCCCCTTTGGCTTATATGCGGGGGCGCACTTTAGATAATGCTTTTATTATTTTAGATGAAGCCCAAAATACTACGCCGGAACAAATGAAGATGTTTTTAACGCGCATGGGATTTGGTTCTAAAATGGTAGTCGTGGGAGATATTACTCAAGTGGATTTGGCCCGGGGAGTACGCTCGGGACTTGCCCAAGTCGATCTTATTTTCAAAGAGATTGAAGGGATTGGGATCGTCTATTTGCAAGAGAGTGATGTAGTACGTCACGAATTAGTCCAGCAGATTATTAAAGCGTATCAGCATTATCAGCACAGCGAGGAGGGCGGAGAAGCTGGAAGTCAAAGATAGTCAGCCTAAAAAGAATAATGTTAAAGAAATTGCGGAAGCTTCTCTGAATCTTGCTACCAATATTACTAGTGTTTTTAAAATCCCTACTTTTCGGGAGACGCTTTTAATTATTCTGGCCTTTATTTTACTGATTACTTTGTTGCATGTTAATCTGTTTCCCCGCACTTTAGATATTAAGGTGGGTCAGGTTAGTCAACTGGATATTCGGACTCCCCGGGATATTATTGATCCGGAAGCAACCCGGGAGGCGGAAAAGGCTTCTTTAGATTTAGTAACTAAAGAAGCAAAAAATGATCTGAGTTATTATTTAATTAATAAATCTGTGGGTTTTGCCGTTATTAATGATTTAAATAAATTTTTTAAAAAGATTGAACAAGAACGCTTCAAGTACCATACTCCGGACGGGGGGATCATCGAAGATATTACCATTACCAAAGATCAGCCAACCAAATACAACTCGTTTTTTTACCAACCGATTTCTCTCACCCTATTAAAAAAAATTTTGTTATTACCGGAAAATGATTTTCTGGATTTTAAAATAAAATCCTTGGAAGTGATTCGCCACTTAGTAACCACCCAAAAAATTAGTAAAGCCAATATGGAGACGATTTTGTCGGGAGTACCCCAAATTCTGTCCGACAAACAAGTCCTCCCTCAGGTTAGTCCGATGATCCTTAATTTTGTCACCATTGTGATCCGGCCGAACCTGGTTTTAGATAAAGTCAAATTGAATAAGCTTCAAAGTCAGGTGCGCATGAATATGCCCCCGGTGATCCGGGAACAAAATGAGTTAATTATTGCCAAAAACCAAGTGGTGACGGCCAATGATATTGATATTTTAAAAGAGCTGCATTTTATTGCCGATGAATCCAATCGCCTTAAAGTCTTTTTTAGCCTGTCTTTTTTCGTAGTCTTGATGATTGGCCTAGGCTGGGCTTATGTTTACCGTTTTTATCCGAAATTGTTTCAACAGGAAAGAATGGTCTACTTGTTGCTCCTGCTGATTTTATTAGTGGTCGGGCTAATTAAAGCTTTTTCATTAATTAATCTGGATTCCTTACCCTATTTGGCCCCCATTAGTTTGGCGGCGATGCTCGTGGCTATCTTAGTAGATTCCCAGTTGGCCATGGCGATCACCATCATGATCGGCCTTTTGGGAGGCATCATTGGCGATTACAATTTGGCTTTAACCATTTTTTATGTAGGAAGTGGCCTGGTCTCGGTATTATCAGTCAATCATTTTCACCGCCAATGGGATTTAGTCCGCAGTGGCTTGATCTTAGCGGTTTTTAACGGGATTATGGTGGTTTTGTTAAATCTCCTTTTTAGTACCAAATTTAGTTATGAAGCGGTTTTATTAGCAGCGGCCAACGGGATTTTTTCGGCGATTTTAGCCATAGGGATCCTGCCTTTTGTGGAGCATATTTTTCGGATCACCACCCCGATTCGCTTACTGGAGCTAGCTAATCCGAGCCATCCTTTGCTCCGGCGATTGCAGATCGAAGCTCCGGGAACCTATCATCATAGTATCATGGTGGGTAATTTAGCGGAAGCGGCGGCCCAAGGGATTGGCGCCGATACTTTATGGGTTCGGGTGGGCTCCTATTATCATGATATTGGTAAGATCAAAAGGCCCTACTTTTTTGTGGAAAATCAATTTGCCCAGGAGAATCCCCACGAAAAGTTAAATCCCAGCTTAAGTACCCTGGTGATTACCTATCACGTCAAAGAAGGAGCTGATATTGCCAGGGAGCATGGCCTGCCTGATAAGTTAATTGAGATTATCGAACAGCACCATGGCACGGATTTGGTTCGTTATTTTTATCAAAAGGCGACTGAAAGCTTGCAAGACGAGCGGGAGACTTTAATTGAAGAAGATTTTCGTTACGAAGGTCCAAAACCCCAATCCAAAGAAGCCGTCTTGGTCATGTTAGCTGATTCCGTAGAGGCCGCCGTCAGAGCTCTGCCCAAACCAACTCCTGCCAAAATTGAGGCTTTGATACAAAAAATTATTGGGGAACGCTTAGAAGACGGCCAGTTTGACGAGTCTAACTTAACTTTAAAAGATTTGAATCAGATTAAAAATGGTTTTATGAAAGTTTTAGCGGGACTCTATCATACGCGCATTGAGTATCCGGAAAAGGTTTTAAAAGAAATGGAGAATAAAAAAGCTCATGGCAATTCTTATCAGTAGTCTGGAGGAAGTGGCCCCTTGGGAAGGGGAAGTAGCCCCGCTTTTAGAAAATATTTTAGCCTATGGCTTGGAGCTTCACGGAAAAAGTGGGGCTGAAGTCAGTCTGGTTTTAGTTAATAATCACTACATTCAAGAGTTGAATAAAGACTACCGTGGGATTGATGCTCCTACGGATGTGCTTTCCTTTGCTTTAACGGAAACAGCGCCGGATGAAGTGCTGATTTTGCCGGAAGAACTGCCGGAATCTTTAGGAGATATTTATCTTTCCGTGGAAAAAGCCCAGCAACAAGCGGTTGCCTTCGGCCATTCTATCCAAAGGGAAATCTGTTATCTGGCGGCCCATGGATTATTGCATTTACTGGGATTTGATCATCAAAATGATACGGAAAAAGAATTGATGCGGTTGCAGGAAGAACGGTTGCTGGCTGAATTTGATCTAGCTAGGCCGGGAAAGAAAGAGGATTAAAAATTTTGCGGTCCAGAACGCTCTTAGATTCGTTTAATTATGCTTTTTCAGGAATCATCTATGCTTTGGAAACCCAACGTAATATTCGCTTGCATTTTGGGATGACGATTGCCTTACTATTTGCCTCCCTCTTTTTTCATTTAAATAAAATGGAAGTTTTAATGCTGTTTATTACCATTGGTTTTGTAATTATTACCGAAATGATTAATACCGCTATTGAAGCTACCATAGATTTAATCACTAAGGAGTATAATCCGTTAGCGGCAATTGCGAAAAATGTGGCGGCAGGAGCGGTTTTAGTAGCCTCCCTGATCGCTACCGTAGTGGGGATTTTAATCTTTTTTGCCAAAATTGACCGGCTAGTTCCCAAAGTGCACGAGGCTTTGCGCGGGATTCCGGTCTATTTGAGTCTGGTGGCTTTATTGATAACCATGGTTTTGGTGATAGTGGGCAAGGCTTGGACTAAAACCGGAACTCCTCTTAAAGGGGGAATGCCCAGTGGCCATGCGGCGTTAAGTACCTCCATTGCGACCACGGTCTTTTTTTTGTCGCAAAATAGTGTCATTATTTTTCTGGTTATTTTGCTAACTTTTTTGGTGATGGAGAGCCGGGTGGCAGGAAAAATCCATTCGGTAGTCGAAGTACTTTTGGGTGGCTTATTGGGAATTTTAGTAACTTTTTTAATTTTTCGCCTCTGGATTCCTTGAAATTAAAATGCGGTTTGTAAATTTTTTTAAATAATAAAGCGAGGAGTCAGCATATACTGAAAATGAGCTTAGCAAAAAGTTTAGAAAAAAAATTGATTGAAGCAGCCGAAGCGGTACAAAAAAAGGCCTATGCCCCCTACTCGGGCTTTCAAGTAGGGGCCGCCTTATTAGGGAAGTCGGGTCAGATTTATACTGGCTGTAATGTGGAAAACTCATCCTACGGGGCAACCATCTGTGCCGAAAGAGGGGCTGTCGTCCAGGCGGTAGCCGCCGGAGAAAGAGAGTTTACGGCCCTAGCCATAGTTACCGCCAGCCCCGAACCTTGTCCCCCCTGTGGCATTTGTCGCCAATTTTTAAGGGAGTTCGGGAGTGATCTCTTGTTGATCATGGTTAGTCCCCCAACCAAAAAGATTTGCCGGGTCTTACTAACCGATTATTTACCGGCTGCTTTTTCTTGTGAATTTTTAAAGGAAGCGATGGAAGAGGAATGAGTATTTATGAAAAACAATTAAATTCAAAAGATAAAGCCATTAAGATCGAAATGGTGAAGGAAGTTGATGAATATCTCCGGGAAATTATGCTGTTAATTGATGAAGAAGCCTTTGGCCTGGGAAGTTTAAATCACTGGTCCCTGCCGCCATTTTTACATTATGGTCGGATTTATTTGGCCCGGTATTATGGCAAACCGGTAGGAGTGGCCGAGTTAATGCGGGACTGGCGTGATCCCTGTCTGGCGTACCTTTATGGTTACGCCGTGGCCCAAGAGTATAGTGGTAAAGGAATTGGTACCACCATGCTGCGGCATATTTTGGAAGCATTACCCCGGTCGGGTTTTACCCGGCTCCAGATCGTGGTGCAACCGGAGAATAAAGCGGCCTTGCATATCTGTGAAGAAAAATTCCGGATGAAAAGAGTCGAATTTTTAGAAAATTATTATGGGCCCGGCGAAGGCCGATGGTTATTGGAATGGAGTTGGCAATGGTGAATGATCATAATTTTAAATCCGGGTTTGTCTCTTTAGTAGGGCGCCCTAATGTTGGGAAATCTAGTCTGATGAATGCTTTTGTGGGGCAAAAGATTACCATTATTTCCCCAAAACCCCAAACAACCCGCAATCAGTTGCGGGGGATTCTCACGGGTAGTGACCATCAGATTATTTGGGTGGATACACCGGGCATTCATCGTCCGAAGCATAAATTAGGGGAGCGTATGAACAAAACCGCTTACGGGGCTTTTGCCAATGACTTAATTCTTTTAGTCTTAGATGCTAAGGACGGTTTGACAGGCGCTGACTCCAAAGTGATCGAGACCATCCGTAAAGCCGCAACCCCGGTTTATTTAGTCTGGAATAAAATTGATTTGCAAGAGAATAAAGAAAAATTACCCTTAATTGAAGGGTTAGAGAAGGTCTTTTACGTTTCAGCGTTGACAGAGCAAGGACTGGCCCCTTTACTAGGGGCAATAATTGAGGAATTACCGAAAGGACCAGCCTATTATCCACCGGAAATGCTTACCGATAATCCGGAGCGGTTCTTAGCCGGAGAATTCATCCGGGAACAAATTTTAAAAAACACCGAAGAAGAAGTACCCCATTCCATCGCCGTCTTAGTCGACCAAATGAAAGAGCGGGAAAACGGCATGACCTATATTGGGGCTAATATTTATGTGGAACGGGATTCCCAAAAGGGGATTATTATTGGCGCCAAAGGAGCCAAGCTCAAAGAGATTGGACAAGCCGCCCGTAAGGATCTGGAAGAGCTGTTAGAGACCCCGGTATATCTGGATCTCTGGGTGAAAGTTCGTAAAAATTGGCGCAATAAAGATTTTTCCCTGAGAGATTTTGGCTATCAGGAGCAGAAGTAAGATAATTAAGTAATCAAGGTGGTAGTTAATGTTAGTTAGTGATTTTGACTATTTGCTACCGGAGGGACTAATCGCCCAGCAACCAGTAGAACCAAGGCATAATTCGCGTTTATTGATTTTAAACCGGGAGCAGCAGGAGATTAGCGACCGGTATTTTTATGATCTACCCCATTTTTTAAATAAAGGGGATCTATTGGTTTTTAATGATACCAAAGTAATCCCGGCCCGCCTTTTCGGGCAAAAAGCGGGGAAAGGTAATGGGGCCCAGGTAGAAATATTTTTGCTAAAAGAGGAAGGAAAACTGCAGTGGGAGTGTTTAGTCAAGCCGGGCAAAAGGCTAAAACCGGGTGCTAGAATTAACTTCAACCAAAATGTGGTAGGTGAGGTAGTCGATTATGGTGCGGCTGGTACCCGGAGCATTCGTTTTACCGGAACGGAGAACTTTCGGGAGTGGTTAGAAAGTAATGGGGAGACCCCGCTGCCGCCGTATATTACCCAAAAATTAACGGAGCGGGAACGGTACCAGACGATTTATGCCAAAAACGAAGGTTCGGTAGCCGCCCCTACGGCCGGGCTCCATTTTAGTGATTATTTATTAGCCGGGTTAGCCGCCCGGGGAGTTGAGTTTGGTTTTTTGACCCTTCAAGTGGGCCTGGGAACCTTTCGGCCAGTTAAGGCGGAAGTGGTGGAAGCACACCAAATGCATTCTGAGAGTTTTGTTTTGGGGGCAGATCTGGTAGCTCAGATTAAAGAAACGAAAGCCCGGGGGAACCGGGTGATCGCTGTCGGCACTACCGTAGTGCGGGTGTTAGAGTCTCAGGTTAATGATAGTGGGGAATTAATGCCCCAGTGCGGGGAGACGGATATTTTTATTTACCCGGGGTTTCCGTTTCAGGTAATTGACGGCATGGTGACTAACTTTCATCTGCCTAAGTCGACCCTTTTGATGCTGGTTTCTGCTTTTGCGGGAAGAGAATTTGTTCTTGAGGCTTACCGTCAGGCGGTGGCTAAAGAGTATCGCTTTTTTAGTTTTGGGGACGGGATGTTGGTGGTTTAGAAGGGGGAGCTACTCCCAGCTGACCAAAAGTAGCCAAAAGTCACCGGACACCAAAGGTTTCCGGACCTTCCTTTTTTATCCCACGGCTGTCCTGCCGTGGTTTGGCGGTGTTGTTTTGCTAAAGTGTTGGTATTAGGGGAGTTGAGGGTGTTTTTTATTTTTTTTAACTTTTTGGCAAAACACCTGGAAAAAGATTGTGGGAAGTGTTATAAAGACAGGAGAAAAGGGGATTTGGGGATTTTGAGAATCCAGGAATGACGTTGGTTTAACCTAAACATATGATGTATTTAAATTGATCAATAATTTCACTTCCTAGTAATACTCTGAGACGTTTAACCTAAACATATGATGTATTTGAATAGAGAAGCAGTTATGTTAAATTTACTTATAATTATTGTTAGGTGATATTCATGATTAACTTAAAGACTCTTGAGGAAATAAAACATAAATTGATTGAAACTTATAAACCAAAAGAAATTTATATTTTTGGTTCTTACGCTTGGGGGAAACCGACTGAAGAAAGTGATTTGGACATACTTGTTGTTACTAATGAATACAGAGAAGAAAAGTCATACAAAAAAGCCGTATATGGGCATAGAGCGCTTCGCGGTTTAGGGATTGCAAAAGACATTATTATTGAAACACCAGAACAATTTAATAAACGTATTAAAGAAATACCCACTCTTGAATATAAAATATTTTCAGAAGGGGTCAAAGTATATGAAAGCTTATAAAGAATTACTATTAAGAGCCGAAAATGATTTGAAAAGTGCAATAGTACTTAAAGATAATCAATTATACGATAGTGCGGTATATCATTGTCAACAATCTGCTGAAAAAGCATTAAAAGCTTTTCTTATATATAAAAATAAAGAATTAGTAAAGACTCATGATTTAGATAAACTGAATACATTGTGCGAGGGTATTGATCCTGATTTTGAAAGTATCTATGACTTATGTGAATTATTAACTCCATTTGCTACTCAATTTCGTTATTTTGGAGCGGATAGTTTTATGCCTGATAAAGTTGATGTCTTGGAAGCCATCGAAAGTGCTCAGAAAATTTTTAATATGATAAGTAATAAAATGAGACAGTAGAGTTAAATCATATGGTCGATATAAAAATCACCAATCTGGAATTATTTTTTATGAAATCAGTGGTGCGGAGTTTTATTTTTGGAAAAGATTTTCTAGGTAGTAAAGGGAGCTAATCCCAGCTGAACAAAAGTAGCCGAAAGTCACCGGACACCGAAGGTTTCCGGACTTTTTTTTTATCCCACTGCTGTCCTGCCGGGGTTTTTGTTTTAGAGAGGATTTTTAAATATAAATTTTCCAAGTGGTTTGGCGGTGTTGTTTTGCTAAAGTGTTGTTATTATGGGAGTTGAGGGTGTTTTTTATTTTTTTTAATTTTTTGGCAAAACGCCTGGAAAAAGTGTTATAATGACAGGAGAAAAGGGGATTTGGGGTTTTTGAGAATCCAGGAATGACGTTGGTTTAACCTAAACATATAATGTATTTAAATCTAAGGCTTTGCGTAGCAAAAACCACCGAAACATTAGCGTTTAACCTAAACATATGATGTAGACTGGCTGCTTAAATTTTAAAATGAAAACCCGGCAGGGAGGCCGGGAGCGTGGCTTTGAGGCAGGAGGCCTCGAGAAGCCTAGACCCACTGAAGGAGGAGATCACGAAGAGCTCCTCCCACGCTTTTGTGGGCTCCCGCGGTAGGACAGCTGTGGGATAAAAAGGAAGGTTCGGAAACCATGGGGTGTCCGGCGAGTTTTGGTTACTTTTGCTCAACCGAGAGTAGCATCTCCCTTGGTATCGAAATGGAATATAATTTGGAATTAGAAACAAAAGCTTTGTATTGTTAGAAGTTTTTTTAACATAAAGTTTAATTGATAAAAGTGTTGACTAGATAAATAAAAAAATTTATAATTGATTTTAAGGAATTTTTTGTTATTTTAAAAAATAGACTCAGCAATAAAAACTGAAACGGAGCTGAATTAGTATGCCAGAAAAAAAGAATATAAAAATGGTTTTTCAAATTATGGGCATAGTTATTGTTGCTTTGGTCTTAATTTTTATTTTAGGATCATTTATTGTAGCTTGGATTTTTACGGATAAAGAATTTCGCCATGGCGATTTACTTTACTGGCTGTGTACTGATCAACAAGTGAGAAGTTTTCCAATTGTTGGAGCAGAAGAATCAGAGATTGTATATATTTCAAAAGTAGGGGATGGTAACCATGCTCCATATTTAATATTAATTTATAAAAGTCATGCCTTGCCAGAGGAGATAATTAAAAAATATCAAAAATTTTGTCGAGATTCAAATTACAAAGTATTCTCAAAAGATTTGCAAAGCGCTGATTATCTT